>CAYIBG010000011.1:9377-21806 GCA_964361365.1 uncultured Ignavibacteriaceae bacterium
TTTGAATCCCTCATGGATTATGACAAGAATGCTTTTGTGAAAATCGAAGAGGCGGCTTCATGAGGGTCCTGGTGGTGGGCTCCGGAGGAAGGGAGCATGCCCTGGTTTGGAAGCTCTTGAGAAGTCAGAGCGTGAAGAAAGTGTACTGCGCCCCGGGCAATGCCGGCATTGAACAACTCGCCGAGTTGGTGCCGATTCAACAGACAGACATTGAGTCGCTTGCTCAGTTTGCCAGGCAGGAGCAGATTGACCTGACGGTCGTGGGTCCGGAACAGCCGCTCACAATGGGCATCGTCGACTTGTTTGAGTCTGCCGGGATGAGGATCTTTGGGCCGTCGAAGAACGCTGCCATGCTGGAGGGAAGCAAGAGTTTTTCAAAAGATTTTATGAGAAGGAATGGAATTCCCACCGCTCGCTACAAGAAATTCTCGATCTCTGAGCTCCATGAGGCGGAGAGGTTTATCGGCGAACTCGAACTACCTGTTGTCGTCAAGGCAGACGGCCTTGCGGGGGGAAAAGGAGTTGTGATATGCGAATCGAAACAAGAGGCAACCCGGGCTGTGCAGTCTATGATCCTCGACAAGACCTTCGGAGATGCCGGCGAGCGTGTCGTGATCGAAGAGTTCTTGAAAGGTGAAGAGGCTTCGGTGTTTGCTTTGACGGACGGCAGAGACTTCGCAATTCTTTCGCCGGCTCAGGACCACAAGCGGATACTGGACGGAGACCAGGGAAAGAACACGGGTGGGATGGGAGCGTATGCACCTGCGCCCGTGGTCACGGCTGAACTCGCGGAAGAAGTCGTGAAGGATGTGGTCATCCCAACTCTTGAAGGAATGCGGAAAATCGGTTCTCCGTATCGCGGGTGCTTGTATTGCGGTTTAATGATAACAAGCGATGGTGTCAAAGTGCTCGAATACAACTGTCGATTCGGGGACCCCGAAGCCCAGGTTGTGGTTCCGCTCGTTGAAGGGGATTTTGGTGAAATCCTTCTCGGCGCCGCCTCAGGCAGGCTCCGGAACATCCCTGTGAAGACGTCTTCAGCCGCGGCCGTATGTGTGGTGATGGCTTCGGCGGGTTATCCTGAGCGATATGAAGTCGGCAAGGAAATCAAGGGGTTGGACGCATTGAATTCCGATGACATTATTGCGTTTCATGCCGGCACAAAGCGAGAGGCAGATCGAATCGTGAGTTCCGGGGGAAGAGTGTTGGGCGTGACTGCCATTGAACAATCCGGTAACTTGGAAAAAGCGATTGAAGAAGTGTACAAATCTGTCGACAAGATCAAATTTGACGGCGCCTACTTTCGGCGCGACATCGGACAAAAAGCCCTCAAGAAGGTAAAAACCCTGGGATGAGACACAATCAATGAATATCCTGGTTACCGGCGGGGCAGGCTTTATCGGCTCACACGTGGTCGAGTCCTATATCAACGAAGGCCACAGCGTGGTTGTCGTTGACGACCTGTCAACAGGTTCGAAAGGCAACCTGCATGCAAAGGCGGCGTTTTATCAGTGCGACATCCGGAGCGAAAAGCTGGCGGACGTGTTTCAGCGAGAACGGATTGAAGTGATCAATCACCACGCAGCACAAATGGATGTTCGAAAATCTGTCTCGGATCCGATGTATGACGCATCGATCAATGTACTCGGCGGCCTGAACCTTTTTGAACTTGCCAGGAAGCACGGCGTCAAAAAGATCGTGTTCTCATCGACAGGCGGAGCCATTTACGGTGAACAGGATTCCTTCCCGGCGGACGAACGTCATCCCACGCGACCACTTTCGCCCTACGGGATTACGAAACTTGTCACCGAGAAATATCTCTTCTATTATAAGGAAGTCCATAATATTGATTCCGTTGTGCTTCGTTACGCAAACATCTATGGTCCAAGACAAAACCCGCATGGAGAAGCGGGCGTCATCGCCATTTTTTGCAACAAGATGCTCGGCAAAGAGTCTCCGGTCATTAACGGCGATGGAAAGCAAACCAGGGATTATACCTACGTTGGCGACGTTGTTCGGGCAAACGTGCTGGCACTGAAAGCTGCAGGGTCGCACATCTTCAACGTCGGAACGGGAGTGGAGACGGATGTGAACACACTTTTCCATGAACTCCGAAAGCGATTGAACCCCGGCTGCCCGGAAAAGCATGGGCCCGCAAAACAAGGCGAACAACTGAGAAGTGTCATCAGTTACAAATCCATCGAGAAGGCTTTGGGTTGGAAACCTGCCGTTGATATCCGGGATGGGCTGAAATTGACTGCTGAGTTCTTCGAGCGGAAGGTCAGGGCGGCGTGAAATTGTCGAATCACGTCCTCGAGGACCTCTTGAAGGGGAAACGAAAGGCCATTGCCCGGGCCATTTCCACGGTGGAAAATGGTTCTCGCGATTCAACGGAGCTTCTCCGCTCCCTTTTTTCTCACACAGGCAAGGCCTATCGGGTCGGTGTGACAGGACCGCCGGGGGCAGGAAAAAGCACGCTGACAAACAAACTGGCCAAGCACTACCGATTGAAAGGTTTGACGATCGGGATCATTGCGGTGGATCCGACGAGTCCGTTTACGGGCGGCGCTCTTCTCGGCGATAGGGTCCGTATGACGGATGTTGAACTGGACGATTCTGTGTTCATTCGCAGCATGGCTTCCCGGGGAAGCCTCGGAGGGCTTTCCAGGAAGGCGAAAGAAGCAGCGGATGTTCTCGATGCTGCAGGGTTTGACATGATTCTGTTGGAAACCGTTGGCGTTGGACAGTCCGAGCTGGACATTGCCGGTGCCGCAGATACGACCGTCGTTGTTCTCGTGCCGGAATCTGGTGACGGGATCCAGGCGATGAAGGCAGGGTTAATGGAGATTGCGGATTTTTTTGTTCTCAACAAAAGCGACCGCCCCGGAGCCGACCAGGCCATTATGTCCATCAAGATGATTCTTGGATTCCGCGCACACGATGAGCACAGCTGGCTTCCGGATGTTGTCAAGACGCAGGCGAATGAAGGGAAAGGCGTCGAAGAAATAGCAAATCTAATCGCAAAACATAAAAACTGGCTTGAAACAAGCGGGGGGCTGGCTCAAAAAAGAAGAATCCGCTTGAAGAACCGCATCCGTGAAATCATTGATGAGAAGTTACACGTCGATTTTTGGAGCGAACGACGTTCTACGGAACTGGAAGAAGAGATTGAGAAGGCATTTTCCAAGGAAGTGACGCCATACGATGTCGCCGAAAGGCTCATACTGGATTTCAAACGAAAAAACTGAATCGCCATGACAGCCGAAACAGGAATCGATTTCCAAATAACGGACGAAATGAAAATGATACAACAATCGGCAAGGGAGTTTGCCGAATCGGAAATCCGTCCGCACGTGATGAAGCTCGACGAAGCGCAGGAATTCCCGAAAGACATTGTTGCAAAAATGGCTGCATTAGGATTTCTCGGTGCTACCATTCCGGCTGAGCTGGGTGGAGCGGGGTTTTCGGCGTTGGAGTTCGTCGTGTTGATGGAAGAGATTTCCCGCGTTGATCCATCGGTAGGTTTGACGCTTGCAGCTCATAGCGGTCTGTGTTTGTCGCATGTGCATATGTTTGCAAACAAAGATCAGGCAAGAACATATGTACCGGATCTCGCGACAGGAAAGAACATTGGCTCATGGTGTCTCACGGAGCCATTTTCCGGCAGTGATGCCGGAGGCATGAAGGCAACGGCCAAGATTGAAGGCGGTTCATACGTCATCAATGGGTCAAAAACCTTCATCACGAATGGTTCATACGCTTCAACGTTTGTGGTGATGGCTAAAACCGATACGTCGAAGGGTAACAGCGGTATATCTGCGTTCATCGTTGAAAAGGCTTTTCGAGGTGTAAGTGTTGGGAAAAAGGAAAACAAGTTAGGAATGAGAGCCAGCGACACTGTGCAGATCATCTTCGAAAACGTTCGAGTCCCGAAAGAGAATATCCTGATGAAAGAAGGAGAGGGGTTCAAACAGGCTTTGGCGGTTTTGGACGGCGGAAGAATCGGGATTGCAGCTCTTTCCGTTGGATTGGCTCAGGGTGCTTTGGATGCCGCGCTCAAGTATGCGAAAGAACGCCAGCAATTCGGCAAGCCAATAGCCGATTTTCAAGGAATCCAGTTCTCATTGGCCGACATGGCGACGGAAATCCAGGCGGCACGACTGCTGACATATCGTGCAGCGGCGGCACGTGCGAAAGGGGACAATGTGAACCTCATTGCGGCACAGGCAAAGTATTTTGCCAGCGAAGTTGCGCAGCGGGCTGCCACAGCAGCCGTGCAGATCCATGGAGGCTACGGCTTCATCAAAGATTATCCGGTGGAAAAATATTACCGCGATGCCAAGCTGCTTACGATTGGCGAGGGCACTTCTGAAGTCCTGCGCATGGTCATAGCAAAGAATCTTCTGAAATGAAAAAAGAAAACCTCTACGCCGTTGTCGGCATCCTCTTTGTCATTTCGGGCGCCCTGGGTCTCATCTACCAGATCGTTTGGTTCAAATATCTCTCGCTGTTTCTGGGAAACACCACGTATGCCCAAACGATCGTCCTCGCGACATTTATGGGCGGATTGGCCATCGGCGCATTCTGGTGGGGGCGGTCAGCGGATAAATCCAAACAACGATTATCCCTGTATGCATGGCTGGAACTGGGTATCGGAGTCTACTGCCTCCTTTATCCGAGTTTCCTTTCATTCCTGAAGGACTCGTTTGTCTATGTCGTTCAATCCCTGAGCCTACCAAGTGACAGCGCCGTTGTCCTGGTTTTGAAACTCATCGTGAGTCTCGTCTCCCTTTTATTGCCGACCATCCTCATGGGAGGCACGTTACCCATTCTTGTCCGATTCATCTCTGAGCGTGTGGAGGAATCCGGAAAGAATACGGCGATTCTTTACTTCCTGAACAGTTTGGGGGCAGTTGGCGGCTCTTTGCTTGCAGGTTTCTTTTTCATAAGACTTCTTGGATTGAGCACGACTATCTATGTTGCGGCCACAGCCAATATTCTGATTGGATTCGCAGCGTGGACGCTGGGAAGGCGTTCGGTTCATGAGGCGTCGACCCGGTCTGAAGTTCAACACAACGAAGGCGCACATTTTTCACAACACCAGGCTTTCCTTGCTTTCTTGACCGCAGGAGTTTCCGGCCTTGCCGCCATGATGTACGAAGTTGCCTGGGTGCGTTTGCTGATTCCCGTGCTGGGGTCTTCCACCTATTCGTTTTCACTGATGCTCGTCAGTTTCATCTCCGGGATTACCATCGGAAGCATCATCGTGTGGAGCGTCATTGAACGTGTGAAGGACTTGTTTCGGCTGCTTGCGTATTGCCAGTTGGGTGTTGTTCTTTCCCTTCTTGTAACGCTTCCTTTGTATGCCCGCGTGCCTTTCTATTTCTGGCATGCGGCTTTCCTGTTCAACCGTTCCGAGACGACCTATCCGATTTTCCTCGCACTAGAATTCGTTTTCGCTTTCCTCGTCATGGTTGTCCCGACAATCTTCCTGGGAATGACACTTCCGATCGCGAGCAGAATTAACACGAAGAGTTTCGAGGTCTTGGGGAAATCCATCGGAAACATTTTTTCATTCAACACGGTCGGAACGGTTGTCGGCTCGCTTCTCGCCGGCCTCATCCTTATTCCCATCATTGGCGTGAAACATACCATCGAAGTCGGAATAGCTTTCAACCTCACGATGGGCATTCTCATTCTCCTTTCCAATGAGAAGATCTCAACTCGTTGGAAAACCGTGACCCTCAGCTTTGTCGGATTGTCGCTCGTTCCCTATCTTGTCTTTGCGGGAGCGTGGAGTAAGGGCCTCTCCTTGTCGGGGGTTTTTCGACTTATTAGTGGGAACGTTGCTCCCGCCCGTACGTATGAGGAATTCCAGTCGGGGAACGAGGCTACCCGGGTGCTTTATTACAAAGAGGGAACTACGGCAACGGTCGCTGTCATTGAAGGAGAATTTCAGAAGAATCCGCAGAATGTTATGCTGATCAACGGGAAGGCCGATGCATCTTCCGTGGGCGATCTCCCGACTCAAATGCTCCTCGCACACGTTCCGATGCTCACACATCCGAACCCGCGCACGGCCCTCGTCATCGGCTTTGGCAGTGGAGTGACAGTTGGGAGTTCACTGGCATACCCTCTCAAGAACGTAGATTGTGTTGAGATCTCTCCCGAAGTCATCGAGGCATCTCAATACTTCAACGATGTCAACCGACGTCCACTGGAAGACCCGCGCCTGCGCGTTTATATAGATGACGCGCTGGCATTCCTCAAGGTCACGCAAAAAACCTACGATGTAATAATAAGTGAGCCTTCCAATCCGTGGATCGCAGGAATTGGAAACCTGTTCACTCTCGAATTCTTTGAGGAATGCAAAAGGCGGCTCAACCCGAACGGTTTGATGGTTCAGTGGTTTCATCTGTACGAGATGGACGATCCTTTGCTGAAACTCGTCTTGCGCACCTACCGGGCTGCGTTCCCAATCGTCACGATGTGGCAAATACAGACATCCGATATCTTGATTATTGGATCCAAAGCGAATACAGAGTTGGATTTCGGCCTCATCGATGAAAGAATGAAGCAACAAAAAGTCATGGAAGATCTCAATCGGATCCAGATTCCCAATCTCGCGACGTTGCTTTCGCTTCAAATTCTTTCTCCAAATTCCGTTAGGGATTATGCAGGAGTCGCTGATTTAAACACCGAAGATATGCCCCGCCTCGAATACAGCGCTCCGCAGGCATTCTTTGTAAACCAGGGAGTCAAAGAGTTATCGCGATTGGACGAACGAATGAGCGTCGGGAACACTGATCTTTTTCTCGCGCAACGCATTCAGCAAAAAGTTCTCAGCGATGAAGAATTACGGTCTATCGGAATACTGCACACGAGACCAATACGCGGTAATTTGACGTTCGGCTATACCATTCTCTCGGATTATAACCTGCGGCATCCCAACGACTTGGCGGTCCTTCAGCATTTGGCTGATGCTTCCGATCTGTTGCGTCGCCCTGAAGATGGCTTGGCGTTCCGAAAACAGATTGCGGGCATGTTGCCCAATGACGCGAACGCTCTCGAATCCTACGGGTGGCAGAAATACATATACGAACGAACGCGCGGGACGGTGATTGGCGGATTTGAAACACAGGAATTCGAAAAACTCTTCCGGAGGAGTATTGAACTCACTCGGGACACTGTTGACAGGTTCAGAGTTCGATTGGCAGACATGTTTTTCGGGACCCAACAGTATCAAAAAGCAGTCGATAACTACCGCAGGGCGCTTCAGATCAGGGAAACCTATACTGCTGACACTCATATAAGACAGGACATTCTCCTGCTCCAACTTGCAAGAGGTCTCTATGAGCTTGGCCATACCGACCGTGCACTGGGTTTTGCCCTGCAGGCGACCGCGTATAATCCGAAAAACGAAGCCGCAAAGGATTTTATCTATACGATCTGGATGAACGGTTCTTCACGAGGCGATTCACTCAAAAAGAAGTTATAGAAAGCGCCCGATGGCACGAATTGGCAGTGAAATCAAAAAAAATGCGTTGTTCCTCAAAAACGAAGAGGGTTTCCTCGCACTTCTGAAATCGCTCAAGGGTGGAGCAGAGAAAGTCAAGCTCGGTGGGGGAAAAGATGCGATAGAAAAGCATCGTAAACGTGGGAAAATGTTTGCGCGTGACCGGATACAACAGCTGATCGACCCCGGGTCGAAATTCATCGAAGTCGGGTTATTCGCTGCGCACGGCATGTACTTGGAGCATGGCGGGGCTCCATCGTCGGGAACGGTGTTCGGAATCGGTAAAATCCACGGCCACGAAGTCGTCGTAGTGGCGAATGATGCGACCGTGAAGGCTGGTGCGTGGTTCCCCATTACGTGCAAGAAGAATCTCCGCGCACAGGAGATTTCCATCGAGAACCGGCTGCCAATCGTGTACCTTGTCGATTCGGCAGGCGTTTTTCTTCCGCTCCAATCTGAAATCTTCCCGGACAAGGAGCATTTCGGCAGGATCTTCAGGAATAATGCGGTCATGTCGTCTTTGGGCATAACACAGATTGCAGCGATTATGGGTCCTTGCGTGGCTGGCGGGGCGTATTTGCCGATCATGAGCGATGAGGCCATGATCGTCGATAAAACCGGGAGCGTGTTTCTCGCAGGTTCGCATCTCGTTAAAGCTGCGATCGGGGAAGAGATCGGCAATGAAGAACTGGGTGGTGCGTCGATACATTGTGAAATCAGCGGCGTCACAGACCATAAAATGAAAGACGACGCCGAATGCCTCAAAAAAATTCGAAGCATCATCAGCAAACTGGGAAAAAAATCAAGGTTGGAATTCAGCAGAATAGAGTCGCGCTCCCCAAAATACTCCTCGACGGAAATCTACGGCTTGGTTCCGGATGACCGGACAAAACCGTTTGACATGTATGAAGTACTCGCCCGCCTGGTCGATGACAGCGAGTTGGACGAGTACAAAGCCGATTATGGGAAATCCATTATTACAGGATATGCGCGCATCGAGGGATGGGCCGTGGGGATCGTTGCGAACCAGCGCGCCGTTGTGAAAACCAAAAAAGGCGAGATGCAGGTGGGCGGGGTCATCTACAGCGACAGCGCGGACAAGGCAGCACGGTTTATCATGAATTGTAACCAAAAGATGATGCCGCTCGTATTCTTTCAGGACGTTACCGGCTTCATGGTGGGAAGCAGGGCAGAACAGGGGGGGATCATCAAGGACGGTGCGAAGATGGTGAATGCCGTTGCCAACAGTGTCGTTCCCAAATTCACCTTCATCATCGGAAACAGTTACGGCGCCGGTTACTATGCAATGTGCGGCAAAGCGTACGACCCCCGCCTCATCTTCGCGTGGCCCACGGCTCAGATCGCCGTGATGGGCGGTAAACAAGCCAGCGAAACGCTCCTTGGCATCAAGCTCCAGGCGATGGAAAAAGAAGGCAAACACATCTCGAAGGAGCAGCAGTCGAAGCTTCTCCATGAAATCCAATCGAAGTACGATTCCGAGCTTGACCTTCTGTTCGCGGCGGCAAGATTGTGGGTTGACGGGATCATCGACCCGCTGGAAACCCGAGAGATCATCTCTCGCGGAATTGAAATGGCAAGCTGTAATCCGGACATGCCGCGTTTTAACACGGGCGTGATTCAAACCTGAAACGACCCCGGCCGCTTCTGGCGCTCACAACGGCAATGGGAAGAGGTGAAGGGAATGGGAGGCTCAGGGAAAATTTTTCTGATCGCTGTACTCACAGCAGGAGTCTTCTCGTTCGAGGCCCGAGGGCAATGTGACGACAAGCCCGCCCCCGACGGACTTTCGTGGAATTTCGACGAAAAGGAGAAGGAAGGATTTTCCCTCGGCGGCTTTGTGAGCGATATTTTCACGCCCCAGATCGTTATCGACACGAAAGAGATTCGTGCATACGTGCGCGACCCGCGGTTCAAGGAGTTGATGAGCCGATGCGGCGACATGAGGGCAATCGACGGAATCTATCTGAAGGCGCTGAGGATTGCAGAGTATCATACGGGCAGGGCTTTATTCTTATCGATGATGGCGGTTCTGGAACACCAGAAAGTGGCTTTGAAAATCCCTATCGTGCAATCACTCGCCCTCCCCTTGACGTTTGAGGAAGACAGTCTCTTCAAGGCAAGAGTTGGAAACTTGCCCTCCAGGGTTTACACGGATAGCCCCGGTGGAAAGGAAGGCGATAAGGACAAGCTGCAACATTTCTTTGCTTCGGCCTATTTAGCTTACGCAGCAGAATCGACAGACCTTGCCCGCACGACGGGAAATCTGGTGGAATGGGGAGAGGCCAGTTTTGTCGTTGGCGGCGCTGATGACCCGCGGGACAAACGTGCGAACCGGCACGGTGAAGCATTCGGGCGCGACCTACTGAGCGTCAAAACGTTGCTTCCCTCGGACTATCTCACACTGCCTTACGAAGAGCCGGAAGACTGAAATGAAAACCATTCTTGTCGTTGATGATGAGCAGAGTGTTCGCAATTCGCTGAAGATGATCCTTGAATACGAGCGTTTCGAGGTCGAATTCGCGGAAAACGGGGAAACTGCACTCAAGAAACTGATCACGGCTTCTGTTGACGTCGTTCTGCTTGACGTGAAGATGGCCGGTATGGACGGAATTGAAGTGCTGCAAAGGATCAGGGAGAAAAAAGCCCATCTTCCCGTGATCATGATATCGGGGCACGGGACGATTGAAACGGCGGTGGAAGCGACCAAGCTCGGCGCGTATGACTTCCTGCCCAAACCGCTCGACCGTGACAAACTCCTCGTCACAATTCGAAATGCACTGCAACAGGCAAAGCTTTCCGAGGACTACCACAAACTGCAGGAGACTGTTGAAGGGCGGCTTCAAATTCTTGGCGAGAGTACGAAGATCAAACAGGTCCTTGAGATTGTCGATCGCGTCGGGCCGACCGAAGCACGGATTCTGATCACGGGCGAAAACGGGACAGGCAAGGAACTGGTGGCAAAGGCGATCTATCGCAAGAGTAAGCGGATTTCAAAACCGTTCGTCGAGGTGAATTGTGCAGCAATTCCATCAGAGCTCATCGAGTCCGAGTTGTTTGGACACGAGAAAGGCTCGTTTACAGGGGCAACGGCCCAACGGATAGGCAAATTCGAACAGGCCGACGGCGGAACGTTGTTCCTCGATGAAATCGGCGACATGAGCCTGCAAGCCCAGGCAAAAGTCCTGAGAGCGTTGGAAGAAGGGAAGGTCGAACGGGTGGGTGGAACCAGGCTTATTACAGTGGATACGCGTGTGATCGCAGCCACCAACAAAGACCTCTCAGAGGAAATCGGGGAAGGGAATTTCCGGAATGACCTGTACCATCGTCTGAACGTCATCCCGATTCACATTCCTCCGTTGCGGGAACGCCGGGACGACATCCCGACTCTCGTTCGGGCATTCATCGATGAAGTGTGTGCGAAAAACGGTATGGCGAAAAAGAATATCACTGAAGAAGGCATCATGGATCTCAAACGCCGGGATTGGCCGGGGAACGTCCGTGAACTGAAGAACGCCGTCGAAAGAATTGTCATCCTGTCTCCCGGAACGTCGTGTGACACGAGTTTCCTGGGGTCGCCGGCGGGAGTTGCCTCGAAAGTGTCCGAAGACTTTTTGAACGTGGGAGGCACATTTCAGGAATTCAAGGAACGGGCGGAAGCGGCTTTTATCAAGCGTCAACTCGAACTCCATCGCTGGAACATTTCCAAAACCGCAACTGCGCTGGATATTCAAAGAAGTCACTTGTACACGAAAATGAAACGATACGGCTTGATGAAGAATGAGGAAGGGTCGGAACAAACAGGAGAGAAGAATCTGGAATGATGGGAGAGAATGATGACCGATGAAACAGATCAGCAATCGACAAAAACTGGCGGTGAAACCGCGAGAGAATGTTCAGAAGTTCCTTCTGAAAGCAAGAAGCGTTCGAAAAAGCTCTGTCAGGCGGCTGGAAGGTGGGCGAAAATTGAAGGCAAGTGAAAAAGGTAGGAACTGACTTACCGTTCCGCAGCGTGCCGCTGCTTGGCAACTTCGTACAACATCAATCCCCCCGCCACCGAGGCATTCAACGATTGTAACTTCCCGAACAGGGGAATGCTGACCAGAAAGTCGCAATTCTCTCTGACCAAACGACGCAGGCCCCTTCCCTCGTTTCCGATGACGATTCCCACCGGGCCTTTGAAATCCGCCTGATAATACAAACCCTTCGCGCCCATGTCGGCGCCGATAATCCAGGTGCCTGATCGTTTCAAGTCTTCGAGCGCATGGACGATATTCGGGACTCTCGCGATGGCGATGTGGGCTGCGGCGCCCGCTGATGTCTTCATCACGGTATCATTCACGGTTGCGGCATGATGCTTCGGAATGACGACGCCGTGGGTTCCTGCACACTCCGCCGTACGGATGAGAGCGCCGAGGTTTTGGGGGTCTTCGATCTCATCGAGAATCAAGATGAACGCCGGTTCTTTTCTGCTTTGAGCCACCGCCAGGATATCTTCAAGTTCCACATAGGCTTTCGTACCGGCTACGGCAATGACACCTTGCGAGTTTTTCTCCTTCGATAACTCATGAAATCGTTCTTTGCCCGCCTGTGTGATCGGGATTCCGTTCTGTTTTGCCAGCTTGTAGATGTCGTCGATGGCCCTCCCATGAGTTCCGTGCTGCACCATTATTTTCTCTATGGGCTGACGAGCTTTGAGGGCTTCTAAAACCGGCTGGCGGCCGAAGATGAAATCTGCCATTACAAAAGTGCCGGCAGGTTGCCCGGCGGCGTTGGAGTCCGGTCTCGCTTCAGTTCGCGTTTTTCAATCGCCCGACCGATCGTGAAAACAAGTATCCCACCCAAAAAGAAGAACAGGTCGAGCCACATGTTGCCCAGGATGCCGTACATGAGCC
>CAYIBG010000012.1:0-21537 GCA_964361365.1 uncultured Ignavibacteriaceae bacterium
GTGAAATAGTTCTTCAGTTTCACGATTAGGAGTAGATGCGTGCGTAAGGTTGTTTTCATATGGCTTCTCCTCGTTTGCGAAACCGCGTCGGCTCAATTCTATTACTTCGGCCGCAATAAAGTCCAGTACACGGAATTCGAATGGCAAGTCCTACGAACGGACCATTTCGACATCTATTACTATCCCGAGATGAAGGATCTTGCAGAGAGGGGAGCTGCATTTGCTGAAGAGGGATACAAGAAGCTTGAGCAAAAATTCAACCACAACATCAATCACCGCATCCCCCTCATTTTCTATAGTTCGCACCTGCATTTCCAGCAGACAAACACTACACCAGGATTTATCCCCGAAGGCGTAGGCGGGTTCTTCGAGTTTCTCAAGGGCCGGGTGGTCATCCCTTCGGACGGGTCCACCGAAAGGTTTGGCCACGTGATCCGCCATGAGCTCGTGCACGTATTCATGCACAGTAAATTGAATCGTGTGATGCTGGACCACCGCTTGCCGAATGACCGGGTTCCGCCGCTGTGGTTCACCGAGGGCCTGGCCGAGTATTGGTCGACCGGGTGGGACACGCAGGCGGAAATGGTCCTGAGCGACGCAGTAATCAACAACTACGTCGTTGCGCTCAGCGACATGGAACGGATTTTCGGGTCCTTCCTCATGTACAAGGAAGGACAGAACATATGTCAGTTCATTGCCGAACGATATGGCGATGAGAAGCTGATGCTGATCATGGAGAACTTCTGGAAATCGGCAAGCTTCAACGATCTGATGAAAGCAACCATCGGAAAAACGTACAAAGAATTCGACGAGGAATGGCTGTATCATCTCAAAAAGAGATACTATCCCGCGGTGACAAAGGAAGACCTGCCGAGCTCGGTGACAAAAAGCCTCGTCGATGTGGGTTTCAACGGGAAACCTGTATTTTTTGCTCATGACGGAAAACGGGAGTTGTATTTCATCGGCAACCATACGGGATATACCAGTGTGTACCGGCTGGACCTCGACAAAGAGAAATCCCAACCGGAAATCGTGATTGAGGGAGAGCGTACGGACGAGTTCGAGGCGTTTCACCTGTTCCAGAGTAAACTGGATGTCTCGAAAGACGGAACGCTTGCCTTCATTACGAAGAGTGGGGAAAACGATGCCCTCCATTTATACGATGTGAAGAAATTGGAAAAGGTGGAGACCATCAGGTTCAAAAACCTTGTGGTTCTCGGTTCGCCGTCGTGGTCGCCCGATGGAAAGCGGATTGTGTTTTCATCGATCGATAAAGGAGGGAACAACGACCTCTATCTCTACGATATCCAGGACCGCTCACTGCTGAAGCTGACCGACGACTTCTACGATGACCGTGATCCTTCGTGGTGTCCGACCGGAGACGTGATCGCCTTTAGCTCTGACCGCACGCCGTTCGGGGCACAGGGTAAATACAACCTCTTCACGTATGACCTCTCGACCGGAGGGATCAGCTTTGTGACGCACAGCGACGACAACTATTACGCGCCCAGTTGGTCGAGGGACGGCAGGTGGCTGGCTTTTACATCCGACGCCGGGGGTTCGCAGAACATCTGGATGATGGACGTCTCCGTTGCCGACCCGCAGGCACGCGCGATGAAGCGCATCACCAATTTTGTGACGGGGGCGTATGACCCGTCCTGGGGTGATTCGGATGAACTCGTGTGCACGGCTTTTGAGAACTTCAGCTTTCAGATTCGAAAAGTCCCGAATGTTTCGATGAAATACGATTCATCTGCGACGGTGAAATCGTTCGATTTTTCAAACGTCGGCCCGGTATGGCAGGGTCGGAAACTGGAGGGAACTTCGGTCGTCGGGCAATACAAATACGCGGGAGATTACACCCTGGACATCGCCCAGAGCCAGGTCTCGACGGACCCGATCTTCGGAACGTCCGGAGGAGCGGCGCTTGCGATGAGCGACATCCTCGGGAACGACCAATACGAATTCCTTATTTTCAACACAGCTCAGGCGACTTCTGAATTGCTCGAAAGCTTTAACTTCGCGATTTCCAGAATTTCTCTGAACAAGCGTGCCAACTACTCGTATGGCGTGTTCAGGTTTTCGGGAAACCGTTACGACCTCACGGACCCCGACCTCTTCTATTTTGAGCGCTCCTTCGGCGGTTATTTCGTCCTGAGTTATCCGCTCTCGAAATTCCGGCGCGTCGAAACAGGCATCACGGTGAGCAATTCCGAAAAAGATGTCTTTACCGGCCTGCTGCCGCGTAAGGCGCTTCTCGTCTCCAACTCTTTTTCCTTCGTGTGGGATAATTCGCTTTGGGGGCCGAGCGGTCCCATCGACGGAAACCGCATGAAACTTACGCTCGCCTACACCGCCGATGTGCAATACTCAAACGTCAGCTATTACACGCTCATTGCAGATTACCGGCATTACGACCGGCTCTCCATGCGCAGCGCATTGGCAACGAGGGCGAACATCTGGTACAATGAAGGCAAAGAAGCGCGGCGGTTCTTCATGGGCGGAAGCTGGGATCTTCGGGGCTGGCCACGTTGGTCCATCCGCGGAAAAAAACTCTGGCTTGTGAGCAGCGAGTTGCGTTTTCCGTTCATCGACCAGCTTGGAGTCCGTTTTCCATTCGGAGGTATCGCGTTCGGCTCGATTCGCGGCGCGTTGTTTGCAGATGCGGGGGGAGCCTGGGATGACGTCTACACAGATACGAAGGGGAGCATTGGCGCGGGGGTGAGACTTAACCTGGCCGGGGCGCTGGTCCTGCGCTATGACATCGGAAAAAGAATTGAAGGGAACATGAGCACTTTCCAACAAGGCCTCTTTTACCAGTTTTTCTTCGGATGGGATTTCTAGGAAGCGAATGAAGAGAACGCCCTTACAATTTGTTTTGTTTATTCTGATTTCTTCAGGATGCGCCGGTTTGAGAATCGACCAGCCGATCCGCTCGTCCGCCCAGGATTGGGTCACATTGGGTGGCTCCCCATCGAGGTCGAATCAAACTATCGGCATGCTCATTCCCCCGTTGGAGGAACAATGGCAGTACAATACTGTGGGTGGAGTCAGCGCATCCCCGCTCGTGAAAGACAGCGTCGTTGTGGTCGGTACGTTGAGCGGTGAGCTGCAGGTTGTGAATTTCAAAAACGGGAAGCGTCTCGGATACCTGACTCTGGAGGGGCCCGTTGTCGGTACTCCCGTTTGGGACAAGTCCTCTCTGATTGTTCCTCTTTCAACCAACAATGAATCACTGTTTTCGATCGATCTCGACAATTCTTTTCGTCCCTGGAAGGTTGCTCTCGGTCCCATAGAATCATCGCCCTTGCTTTATGAGGATCGCATTTTTGTAACGACGCTCGAAGGAAAAGTATTCTGCCTCAACAAGAAGGACGGCTCGGAGGTCTGGAAATTCAAGACGGATATCGATGAATTCCGAAAGCCGATACGCTCGTCGCCGGCCAGCGACGGAAAAAACATTGTGTTTGGATGCGATGACGGATACGTGTATGCTGTCGGCCGGAACGAAGGAGGTTTGCGTTGGAAATACAAGACACGAGCAAGTGTGTTTGCCACTCCGATTCTGCTGAAAGACCGGGTGGTGGTCGGCTCGCTCGACGGATACGTGTATTGCCTGGAAGTTGAAACCGGTAAGCTCGTATGGCGGTTTGAATCAGGTTCGAAGATCTATGCATCTGCATCGACGAACGGTCGCACGGTGTTTGTCGGGGCGGCGGATGGCAGGCTTTATGCGCTGAATGCCGACAACGGAACTCCGCTCTGGGCGTTCGCGACAAAAAGCGTCATAAGCAGCGCGCCGTTACTGTCCGGCGAGGTTCTCTACGTCGGTTCATTGGACCGAACGCTGTACGCCCTCCAGTCAGCAACCGGACAGCCTGTTTGGCAGTACTCCGCACCGGGTCGAATACGAATTTCACCTGTGCTGTGGGGAAACACCCTGCTCGTGACCTCTGAGGACAAATACATTATTGCGCTGGCACCACGTTGATACGTCGTCTCATCATAGTGATCAGCTGTGCAGGGCGTCTCGTGGGGCAGGAACCTTCACACGAAAAGGGCTGGGTTGTGGTCGAAACGGTTCCGCGCGGAGCCGACGTGTATATCGATTCGCAGTTTTGCGGCAAAACCCCGGTCGAACGCTTCACGCTCGCGGCGGGAAAACATGTTGTCAGTGCTTTTATTCCATCCCTCACGAGCTGGAACGGTTTCTCGAAAACTGATACGATCACGATCGTCGCAAACCAGGAAACGAAATTGAAATGGGACCTGGGTGCGTTGGTTGTCATCAACAGCATCCCGTCCGGGTCATCCATCCAGCTTGAAGGCCGACTGTTGGGCGTCACGCCGTTTGTCCTGAGATCGTCGGAAGCGTTAAAAGGGGAGATGCTTGTTCAGAAAGAAGGGTTTCAGGCTGCTCGCGTGGGAATCGATGACACTCGCTCCCTGCATGTTGTTCTTCTCAAACCTTTGAACGGACAAAACGAGAATCTGAGCCCCGATGTATTGGGTCCGATCACGAACGGCGAAACATCCGGTCAGTTGATTCACTATGTCGCCGGTGCAACCATGATCGCTTCCGGATTTCTTTCTGCGTACTTCAAAGCACAAGCAAACACAAACTTCAGGGAATATCAGAGCTCACAAGACCCAGCCCGACTTGATGCAACAGGGAAGTTTGACAGACTCTCCGGTTTCTCCTTTACTCTCATGCAATTCAGCTTTGGAGTTCTTGCATATAAACTTCTTCTCGAATGAATCCGCATGGATTATTCCCTTGCATTTCAGCATCTCGGGAGATATATTAAACGCCCAACAAGAAGGAAGTGCAGTGCCGACCTCGTGACCACCATTCCACCTGTAACCTCGCAACCTTCCCATGTCTGATGAAATAAGCTTTCTAAGAAATGTCCCGATTTTTGCCGACCTGGAAGAAAAAGACTTCCAGCGAATCATCAAGCTCGGTCTGAGGCAAAAATACAAAAAGGGAAACATCGTTGTCCTTGAACAGGAAAGCGGCGCCGCGCTCTTCGTGATTATTACCGGAAAGGTCAAAGTAGTTCGCACGGACGAGGATGGGCGGGAAGTCATCCTTTCCATGTTCGGTCCTGGCGAGTTTTTTGGTGAGATGTCCTTGTTGGATGGTCTTGCCCGTTCCGCCAGCGTTGTCGCCACCGTGAAATCAGAGCTGTTCATGATTCATCGACGGGATTTTCTCCAATTGTTGGAGGAGTATCCGCAGGTGGCCATTTCGCTGCTCGCAGAACTCGCGATGAGGATCCGCAAGGCAGACATGCAGATCAAGAGCCTTTCCCTCAAGGATGCAGCGGGGCGGGTCGCAAACGTGTTGCTGATGCTCTCAGATGACCTGGGCGTATTCAGGAAGGGTAAAGTCGAAATAGAGGACCTTCCCTTGCAGCAGGATATCGCCAACATGGCTGGCACATCCAGAGAAACGGTGTCGCGCATGATCCACCATTTTATTCGGAACGGCGAGTTGGAGCTGAAGGGCAACAAGGTCACCATCAACGATTACGAGGGTTTTCGCAAAAAGTATTTGTAGGAGGCGGGCGCAGGATTCTTGTCGCTCTGGTTGAGGGGCTGAGTTTACTGATCACAAATCATCACGGATGAGATGGAGATGGAGGCGAAGGCGCAGAGAGAGACACCTTCCACGGAAGGTCGGGCAGACTTACACACACACACCACATTCTCAGACGGCGCTCTATCCCCGCAGGAGCTGGTTCGAAAGGCTCACGCTGCAGGCTTGAAGACGATCGCGATTACCGACCACGATCATGTCGCTGCCATAGAAGAAGGGATTGAGTGGGGGAAGAATTACGGTATTGAGGTCATCCCCGGCCTCGAGCTGAGCGCCACCTTCGGAGAAAAGGATGTCCACATCCTTGCGTACTTCTTCGACCCCACGGACCGCCGCCTGCTCGAATACCTGGAGGTCTTCCGCAAGGAACGATTGCGAAGAGCCGAAAAGATTGTCGAGAAGTTGAACAAAATCAACATCCCCATTACTCTTGACGCGGTGCTGGAGCAGGCAGGTGTAGGCTCTGTTGGCCGCCCGCACATTGCCAGTGCACTTGTGGAGGAAGGGTTGACGGGATCCTACCATGAAGCATTTTCCAAATACATCGGAACGAACGGACCGGCCTATGAAAAGAAATTTCAGCTGAGCCCCGAAGAAGCCTTTCGTTTGGTGTCCTCGGCCGGCGGGTTGACGTTTCTTGCGCATCCCGGGAATTACACGTCGGAAGCTGAAGTCCTCGAGTTGATCAAACGAGGGGTGGATGGAATTGAAGTGATTCACCCGTCGCACAGTGAAGAACGTCAGGAGCACTATCGCGGTGTAGTGAATCAGTACTTTTTGCTTGAAAGCGGCGGCTCCGATTACCACGGAGGGAAAAAGAACGATGAACGCGCATTCGGGTCGTTCTTCGTTCCGCTCCACGTCGTGGAAACGATGCGCAGCAGGCTGTTTTCATAACTCAGAGTGTGAAGGGATAAGAAGGTGTTGCGTCGCCTGGGAGCGGTTGCGTTGTTCAGCGTTGTCGTGCCGGCACTTGTCGCCAGACAAAACTCGAGTTCGGTTGGCCGCTGGAGGAATTTCACCGATATGAAATCTGTTGCTGCGATCGATGTCCGGGCGGATGCCGCGTGGGCTGCCACAACCGGCGGGGCGTTCGCATACATGTTTCCTTCCTCGGGTTTTCAAAAGTACACGAATTCAGAGGGACTGAGCAGCAACGAGTTATCCGCCGTTTCGATTGACCAGGCCGGCAGGATATGGCTGGGCTCAACGGATGGGTCGATCTCGCTCTACGAGAACGGGTGGCGTCTCATCATGGACATCGCTTTGAGCAACAGGCTTCAGAAATCGATTCGGAAGTTCGTGCAGCGCGGCGATTCCATGTTTGTGGCGAGTGATTTTGGGGTCTCGGTGTACGTGATTTCCAAACAGGAATTCGCAGACACTTACTCGAATTTTGGTGTGAGCTCCCCGGTCGTCAGCAGCGTGCTTATCCATGCAGGCAGGATTTGGGTTGCAACAAATCAGGGTGCGGCTATGGCGACCTTGGGCTCGCTGAATCTCACGTCCCCCACCGCATGGACGATCTATGGAGCGGCCAAGGGATTGCCCTCGCCGAGCGCTACGTGCCTTGGAGTTTTCTCAGACACTCTCGTTATCGGTACCAACAACGGTGCAGCTTTTTTCCTCGCAGACTCTTTCCGCGCTATGAATTCCACGGCTTCCAGGTCGATTGCGGACATTGAGCAGCGCGGCAGTCAATTGTACATCCTTTCAAACGGGTCGAACAGCTTTCTCGTCGAGTCATTGACGATGGTGAACGGACCGGCTCAAGCCGTCGCATCGAGTTCGAACCTCACATCGAAAGACCTCTCGGTTCCTTCCGGGAGCTCGGCGGTGTGGGTCGCGACCTCAACGAGCGGCATCGCTCAATGGAACGGGTCGGCATGGAATTACTTCTTCCCTAATGGTCCACAATCGAGTCAGTTTCTGAACGTCGGAGTAGACAAGGAGAGTGTGCTCTGGGCTGCTTCTGGTATCAATGGCTCTGGGAAAGGATTCTACCGGTTTGACCCGAGGAAGCCGGACGGTTCCCAGTGGAAGAATTTCACCAATGTGCTCTATCCCGTTTTACAGTTTGACGACTACTACAAGGTTTCTGTCAGCGGGAATTCGGTGTGGGTGAGCTCATGGGGAAGGGGAGTGGTTGAAGTCGTGGGCGATTCGGTCCGCCGGCGGATTCACGCGAATTCGGTCCCAAGCCTTGCCAGCACGGTGCCCTCCGACCCCAACTTCATCGTTGTCGGAAGCGTCACTCCGGACGGTACAGGGTCTCCCTGGTTTGTCAACCGAACGGCGGCGAACGGTAACTTTCTCGCACAGCTGGTGAATGACACGACCTTTGCCTATCACAGGAATCAATGGAATCCTTCAGACGGATTGTTCACAAACCTGGCGATCGATCGGGAAAGCACAAAATGGCTGGCGAATTCAGAACCTTCCGTCAAAAACCCCGGCGGGCTGTATTATTTCAACGAGAACCGAGTTGTGTCGGGCACCGATGCAACGGCAGGATGGGGTTTCATGTCGACCTCGGAAGGTCTGCCAAACGCAACGGTCATGTCGCTGGCTGTTGACCATGACGGAGATGTCTGGATCGGCACGGATCTCGGCGTTCTCATCATCACGGACCCCCTTTTCCCCCGAACTCGAAGAACCAGTTCGTTCCCGCTGCGCGAACAGTCTATTCAGACGATCGCTGTCGATGGCGTCAACAATAAATGGATAGGCACGAAAGAAGGAGTTTTCGTCGTCAACTCCGATGGTACTCAGCTCCTTCAACAGTTCAACTCGATTTCCACCGGCGGGCAACTTGTGTCCAATGATGTCCGGTCTATCGCAATAGACCAGCAAAGGGGCATCGTGTATTTTGGAACGGAAAAAGGGCTCTCGAGCCTGCAAATTGAAGCAGTCTCTCCCCGCCAGACGTATTCCACGCTTGAGGTGGGGCCCAACCCGTTCATCCTCCCAAACAGCGATCAACTGATGATCCGAAACCTGGTCGCGAACTCAACGGTGAAAATACTCACGATCACCGGAAAGTTAATAAGTCAATTCAAGGCACAAGGGGGGGGAAGAGCGTTCTGGGACGGAAAGGATTCTCAAGGAAAACTTGTCAGTTCAGGGGTGTATGTCATCGTGGCGTTTGCTGAAAACGGAAATCAAGTCATTACGGGCAAGGTTGCCATTGTGAGGAGGTGAGGACCGGAAGAAGCGGAGCAAGATTATTGTCACAGTGTCGGTGAATCCACACCAAGGCCTGTCCGTTCAACTTCAAGGGCGGCAGGTGGGATGAGCCGGAAAAGTTTCGCAAGTAATTCACTGCGTACAGTTCACTTTTCTTGAGGGAGGGTACTTTGGAAAACACGTATAAGGATGAAATTTTTACGAAACGCGTGCGTGCCGGCAAGCGAACGTACTTCTTTGACGTCAAATCCACAAAGTCGGAGAAGGATTTTTATATCACGATTACGGAAAGCAAACGCGTTGGCGAGGAGGAATACGAGAAGCACAAGATTTTCCTCTACAAAGAGGATTTCGAAAAATTCAGCGACGCGCTCGACGAAACAGTGGAGTACGTCAAGGCGCAACTTCTGACCATCGCTGAACCCGCTGGCGGAGTTCCTGCGGAAAAGCCGATCCCCTAGATTTCATCCTTTGTGTTCGAGTTAAGCCCGGGAGTCCTTTGAAAAAAGGATTCGGCGAGCTTTTGATGTTTTGAACAGGAGAAAAGGAGTTTATTCTTGACTCTCTGTGCCCTTATCAGTATATTTTCTCCAGTTTTTTTGGAAAAAAGGCTCTTTTTGTTCTGTAAACGGGGGTTGTGTGAGCGGTCTTCGAATTAACATCTCGAAACTTTCCGAGGGAATTCATGACCGTTCGCTGGAGGTTCAGCCCTCAGAAATCGGCATGGATGAGAGGTTTGCCGATCCGGTCAAGGTCCAGGCAACTCTTGAAAAAAGCACGAAGCACATTTATCTGACAGCGGATATTACGGCCGCTGGCGTGTTCACGTGCGACCGATGTGTGGAAGAGTTTCGGCGGGAATTTCGGACGAGTTACAAGGTACTCTATAAGTTCGGGTTCGAGGAAGGGACAACGCCGGGAGAACAGGAAATCGTCTACATCCACCCCGACACGAGTTTCGTCGATATCGCTGAGGATGTTCGCCAATACTCGATTCTCGCAGTGCCGCAGAAGCTGTTGTGCAGGGAAGATTGCAAAGGGATATGTCCAACGTGCGGCATCAACCGCAACCGGACAACATGCAAATGCGAGGCAGAAGAGGTTGACCCGCGCTGGCAGGGTTTACGCAAGTTTTTGACAAACTAACGAGTTAATCTTCCAAAGGTTCCCGAGGAAGACTTCCGAAGTCTCATCATGTAATCCCGGTTGACGTCGGAAATCTCCCGTGATCAAAGCTAAAGGAATTCAGGTATGCCCAATCCGAAACGACGACATTCGAAAGCACGGGGCCGCAAACGACGCACTCATTATAAGGCGTCTGTGCCCGCTCTCGCGGAATGTTCGAACTGTCACGAGCAAAAATTACAGCATCGAGCCTGTCCGAACTGCGGCTTTTACAACGGCCGCTCGATTATCATCCCGAAAGAATCATAGTTTTGTCGACGCGCTTGGAGCGCGCTCGTTCCTTCTCCGTCGAATGGACTCTGGCCGGAAACTGAAAATCATTGTTGACGCCATGGGGGGTGATTTTGCCCCAGCCAACGAGGTTGCCGGCACGGTCCAGGCACTGCGGGAAACTCACAGTGCGTTCGAAGCAATTCTGGTGGGCAAGGAAGGCGAGGTTCAGGAGCAGCTGACGAAACACTCCGTTGCGGGTCTTCCGATTACCGTGGTCAACGCCGATGAGGTGATCACGATGGAAGATTCCCCCACAGCGGCGGTGAAGCAGAAGAAAGACTCTTCCCTCGCTGCTGGAATGCGCCTGCATCTGGAGGGCAAAGCCGACGCGTTTGTAAGCGCAGGCAACACGGGTGCGGTGCTATCAGCTTCCACTCTGATTCTCGGTCGTGTGAAAGGTGTGGGGAGGCCAACCATCGGCGCTTTTTTTCCATCTGAGCAAGGAGTTTGCCTGCTGGTGGACGCAGGAACGAACGTTGATTGCCGCGCTCAACATCTCTATGAATTCGCCGTTATGGGAAGCATCTATGTGCAGGAAATTCTCAAGATCGGAAATCCAACAGTGGGACTCCTCAACGTCGGTGAGGAGAAAAAGAAGGGCACGGAAATCGTCCAGGAAGCGCACCGGTTGCTTGAAGCGAGCAAGCTCAATTTTGTGGGCAATGTCGAGGGGAGAGACATTCTCAAGGGGAAAGTGAATGTTGTCGTGTGCGATGGTTTTGTAGGGAATGTGCTGCTGAAGTTCGGCGAAAGCGTTCCCTCGTTCCTCAAAAACCGTTTGAAACGGTATGCGAGCGGGCGTGTGTTCCGAACGCTGATGGTTGCACTCATGCGCGGACCACTGCGAACGTCTCTGAAAGACATGGACTATGAGGAGCATGGCGGCGTGCCGGTGCTTGGTGTCAACGGAGTCACCATCATCGGACATGGTAGTTCCTCTCCAAAAGCAATCAAGAACATGATTCTCAAAGCCGTCGAAGTCGCCAAAAGCCAGATCAACAAACGCATCGAAGAGGCTCTTGCTCAAACCCCTCACCCTGCGCCTTTACAAGGCGGGGCAATCAGAGTGACGGCATAGCGCATGGCTCGAAGAGCAACCATAACAGCAGTCGCCCATTATGTTCCGGAGAAAATCCTGAGCAATGCCGATTTGGAAAAAATGGTCGATACCACTGACGAGTGGATCCGTACCCGCACCGGGATCAGCGAGCGTCGCATTATGGAGCAAGGCGCCACCTCGGACATGGCGGCCCGGGCGATTGAACAGTTGCTGGCTCAACGAAAGATTGAAGCCACAGATATTGACCTGATTATTGTGGCCACAGTGACTCCGGATATGTTCTTCCCTGCGACTGCCTGTGTTATTCAGGATAAAATCGGAGCGGCCAAGGCCTGGGGTTTTGATTTGTCCGGTGCATGCTCAGGTTTCTTGTTTGCTTTGGTCACCGGAGCTCAGTTTGTCGAAAACGGTCAATACTCCAAGGTTCTTGTCGTCGGCGCTGACAAAATGAGCAGCATCCTCGACTACACAGACCGGAATACGTGCATTCTCTTCGGGGACGCTGCCGGAGTGGTTTTGTTGGAACCGAGCGAAGACCCGAACTACGGAATTCTCGACCATAGACTCTATGTCGACGGTTCAGGCGGACCATTCCTGCACATGAAAGGCGGCGGAAGCCTCCACCCGCCTACGCACGACACTGTCGACAAGCGAATGCACTACCTCTATCAGGACGGCAAAGCTGTGTTCAAACTGGCCGTCATCGGTATGGCGGACGTTGCAGCGGAAATCATGCAACGCAACAAGCTGACGTCCGATGATGTCGATTGGCTTGTTCCACATCAGGCAAATTTGAGGATCGTGGACGCGACGGCTAGCCGTATGGGAATCAGCCGCGAGAAAGTCATGATCAACATCGACAAATACGGAAACACGACCGCGGCGACCATTCCGTTGTGCCTCTCGGAGTGGTGGCAGTGCGGGAAGCTGAAACGCGGTCAAAACATTGTGCTCGCCGCGTTCGGCGCAGGTTACACCTGGGGGGCGACACTCGTGAAGTGGTCTCTCGTGAACCCGGCGAAGCCCTGAAAGCAATGCCCGGCCTTGCGTTTGTCTTTCCCGGTCAGGGCTCGCAGTATGTCGGCATGGGGAAGGACCTCTTTGAAAACGACCGCGTGGCGAAAGAGCTCTTTGAAAAAGCCGACCGGGTTCTGGGCTTCTCGCTGAGCAAGACTTGCTTCGGAGGTCCAGACGAAGAACTCAAGCAGACAAAAAACACTCAGCCGGCGATTTTTCTTCATAGTATTGTTCTTGTAAAACTGTATCGCGGGCCGCAGGCCAACATGGCCGCGGGACACTCGCTCGGCGAATACTCAGCTCTCGTTTACGCAGGAGCGCTCACGTTCGAAGATGGCTTGAAATTGGTTCGTTTGCGCGGAGAGTTGATGCAACAAGCCGGCGTTGAACAACCTGGGACCATGGCCGCCGTCATCGGGCTTGACCCAAAATCGCTCGGCGAAGTGTGTTGTAAAGCTTGGGAGACCGGAATTGTTCAGGCCGCAAACTACAATTCACCCGGTCAAGTCGTTATCTCGGGTTCTGTGGTTGGTGTGCGCAAGGCGATGGAACTCGCGAAAGAACGCGGCGCCAAGCTTGTGAAAGAGTTGCAGGTGAGCGGGGCGTTCCATTCTCCACTGATGGAATCGGCGAAAATGGGTTTAAAGTCGGCGCTCGAAAAAACCGAAATCAAAGATGCGGGGATTCCCGTGTACGCAAATGTCACCGCAAAGCCCGTCCAGAAAGCCGCCGACATTCGTGAGTTGCTGGTTCAACAGTTGACGAGTCCGGTGCGATGGGAGGAAAGCGTTCGAAACATGGCGGCGGCCGGAGTCACGCAGTTTGTCGAAATTGGACCCGGTAAAGTCCTGCAAGGTCTTGTGAAACGGATAGCGCCCAACACAGAAATCAAAGGTTTGGAAAAAATCGCAGACATCACTCAATCATGAGTTCTCTGAGGGATAAAGTCGCGCTCGTCACCGGTGGCTCCAGAGGTATCGGACGGGCGATTGCTCTCGCACTCGCGGACGAAGGAGTCCACGTGGCGTTTACGTATAAAAGTGCTGTGGATGCCGCGAAAAAAGTCGTCACTGAGATTGAAGAAAAGAACCAGCGTGCCGTAGCATTTCAATCTGATGCAAAGGACCTCAACTCGGCTGTGCAGGTCGTGGATTCAGTCGTCAAGGAGTTTCAAAGGCTGGATATCCTTGTGAATAATGCGGGGATCACCAGGGACACGTTGATCATGAGAATGTCGGAGCAGGATTGGGATGAAGTTCTCGATACCAACCTCAAAAGCGCCTTCAACTTTTCGAAGGCTGTCTGCCGGCAAATGATGAGCCAGAGAGAAGGAAAGATCATCAACATTACATCCATCGCCGGCGTCATTGGCAATGCGGGACAGGCGAACTACTCTTCCGCAAAAGCCGGAATGATAGGGCTGACAAAAACGCTTGCGAAAGAGCTTGCTTCTCGCAATATTCAGGTAAACGCCGTCGCCCCAGGGTTTGTCGATACGGACATGACCGAGAAGCTCACGCCGCAGCAGAAAGAACAGCTTGTCAGCATGATTCCGATGAAGCGAACCGCGAAGCCCGAGGAAATTGCGAGCGTTGTTCTGTTCTTGGCGTCACCGGCTGCCAGCTACGTCACGGGTCAGGTTCTGTGCGTGGACGGCGGAATCGTCATGTAGACTTTATTAAGCACATCACACACATTACTTTATTCTAATAAGGAGAATCTTATGGCAGACGTTGCGGCGAAGGTCAAAGAGATCATTGTTTCCAAGCTGGGAGTCGATGAAGGTCAAATCACTCCGGAAGCATCTTTCACGAACGACCTCGGAGCTGATTCGCTCGACACCGTGGAACTTGTCATGGAGTTTGAAAAAGCCTTCAACGTTCAAATTCCCGACGAAGACGCGGAGAAGATTTCCACTGTGGGAGATGCCATCAATTATTTGAAGTCGAAGGCCTCTTGACCAGTCGGAGATGAGGGTTTCGAACCATGGGATTTAACGGACAAGTTCGACGTGTCGTCGTTACAGGGATGGGAGCGGTCACGCCCATCGGACTGACGGTGGAAGAGTACTGGCAGAACCTTCTCGCCGGCATAAGCGGAGCCGCGCCGATTACCAACTTTGACGCGAGAGACTACGACACGAAATTCGCATGCGAGTTGAAAGGCTTTGACCCGTTGAAATTCATGGACCGGAAGCTTGCCCAGCGATGCGATCCCTTTACCCAGTTCGCGCTCGCCGCTTCCGAAATGGCGGTGAAGGACTCGGGTTTGGATCTCGAGAAAGTAGACCGGGACAGAATCGGCGTCATCGCGGGTTCCGGAATCGGCGGGATGGGGACCTACCACACGCAGCAGGAGACCCTCTGGACATCAAAAGGCCCTCACCGCATCAGCCCGTTTTTCATCCCGATGATGATCGCGGACATGGCTGCGGGTAGGATTTCCATGCGGTTTGGATTCAAAGGTCCGAATTATGCAACGACCTCTGCCTGTGCGACCTCGACGCACTCGATCGGGGATGCGTTCATTCTCATCCAGCGCGGCGATGCCGACGTCATGGTTACCGGCGGGTCGGAGGCCGGGATTTGTCCTATGGGCATCGGCGGGTTTAACGCAATGAGAGCTCTGTCCACTCGGAACGAATCGCCGCAAACAGCAAGCAGGCCCTTCGACGCGGGGAGGGACGGGTTTGTGATGGGTGAGGGAGCCGGCATTCTCATCGTGGAAGAACTGGACCACGCATTGAAACGGGGAGCGAAAATCCATGCCGAGGTGGGAGGCGTGGGCTTCACGGCTGATGCGCACCACATCACCGAGCCTGCACCGGGTGGGGAAGGAGCTGTCCGATCCATGCGCGCAGCCATCAAAGATGCCGGTCTCAGCCCGAACGATGTCAACTATGTCAACACGCACGGCACGTCAACACCCGTCGGAGACAAGATCGAAACCGCGGCCATCAAGACCGTGTTCGGCGAACGTGCCCGAAAAATCGCTATCAGCTCGACGAAATCGATGATCGGACATCTACTGGGAGCGGCAGGTGCAGTGGAGGCTATTGCGACGATTCTTTCCGTGCAAAGGGACAAGGTGCACCCTACCATCAACTACGAAACACCGGACCCCGAATGCGACCTGAACTGCATTCCCAACACGTTTCAGGAATGGAAAGTGGAAGCCGCGATTAGCAACACGTTCGGGTTTGGCGGGCACAACGCCTCGATCCTCTTCAAGAAGTATCACCAGTAACCAAGTCTCCCGCGGGAGAAATTCCCGCTTCCTGTCGTGAAATATTCATTCCGAAGGCTGTTTCATTTATTCCGACCGCTCGGGGCAACAGAGTGGGCTCGGAAGCTGAACCGCGACTCGTTCAATGCCCGGGAATTTCAAGAAACGATAGGCTACAAGCCCAAAGATTGGAAATTGTTTTTTGAATCCCTGTTGCACAGGTCGTACCTGCAATTTGTTGATGAACAATGGAACTCCAATGAACGGCTCGAATTTCTGGGGGATGCGCTCTTGAATTTCATCGTCGCCGACTATCTCCACTCAGCCCATCCAGCGATGGAGGAAGGTGAGTTGACAAAATTCCGCTCGCGACTCGTGAACCGGCGCATTCTTGCTCAACGGGCCAAAGAGCTCCAGATCTCCCAGTTTCTTTTCCTCAGCACCAGCGCCACCCAGTCCATCGGGAGCGGGTCCGAGTCGATACTCGCCGATGCGTTCGAAGCCTTGATCGGGGCTCTCTACCTGGATGGAGGACTGGATGCGGCCCGCGGGTTCATCCAGAGGACCATTCTTACGAAAGAGGACGTTCTCGTAGGGGCGACACTTGATGACAACTACAAGAGTACACTCCTTGAATATTCTCAAGGTCGCGGGCTTGGAATCCCCCGCTATGCCGTCGTCCGTGAAGAGGGGCCGGAACACGATCGCAGGTTCACGATAGAAGTGTTTGTTGGCTCTCAAAGCTTCGGGGTAGGAGCGGGAAGAAGCAAGAAGGACGCCGAGCAAGCGGCCGCTGCACAGGCTCTCGAGCGAATCAACCAGCAAACGGCAGTCCAGCAGAGTTGAAATGCCGGTCGAGGACGATGCGACGCTCACGAGGATTTTGAGAGAAACAAAGACAATCGCCGTCGTTGGAGCTTCAGCGAAACCTTGGCGCGATAGCAACAGCATTTCCGAATTTCTCCTGCACAGAGGGTATAGCGTCATCCCCGTCAATCCGAACTATAAAGAAGTGCTCGGAAAAAAATGCTACCCTACGCTACAATCCGTACCCGGCAGGATCGACCTCGTCGATGTTTTTCGAAACCCGGAAGGTGTCGAAGAGATTGTCGAATCAGCGGTAGAAATCAAGGCCAAAGCGATTTGGCTTCAACTGGGGGTCGTCCACCCGCGCGCCGTACAGAAGGCTGAGCAAGCTGGGTTGACGGTTGTGATAGATCGGTGCATTGCGGTCGATTACCGTCGATTGATGAAATGAAGAATTGCGGAGCCCCTTCTGCCCCAAGGGGCTTCTTATTTTTATGAACATGAATCAAAAACCCTTCCTGGCTTTCTTCATCTTCCTTGGATCGTCGATTGCTTTTTCGCAATCCGTCGACTCGCTCCTTGTTAAGCAGATCCTCATCCAGGGCAACGAAACGACGATGGAACATGTCATTTTGCGAGAAATGTCGCTGAAAGTCGGTGATCGAATGACCCCGGAGGCACTCGAGCGCGATCGAGACCGCATTTACAGCCTTCAGTTGTTCAATAAAGTGGAAATCCAATCTGTCCCCCATGATGACAGCACGACTCTCGTTGTGCAGGTAGATGAGCGATGGTATATGTTCCCGTTTCCGGTGGTCGGTTTTCGTTACAGAGATGTCAACAAACTCTACTACGGCGCGGGAGTGATGCATCAGAATTTTCGGGGCAGGAATGAGAAGCTGTTTCTGTCGTTCGCCCTCGGATACGACCGGTGGGTCTCGCTCCTGTATCAAAACCCCAAGTTGACGGAAGATGGTGACATTTTTTTTCGGAGCGCCATTTCCTACAGGGAGGTGCACAACCTGAACGTCAGTGACGTAGAATACGAGCAGACAAACCTGGCGACCGGCTTGACGGTGGGCAAACGATACGGCTTGTTTCAAACGCTGGTGGGCTACTTGAACTATGACGTCTGGATGGTGTCGGACCTCGGGCTGGGTCGGACGGCGTCGAGCTCGGGGCGGGATGCTTTCTTTTCGTTGGGTCTCAGTTACACGTATGACAGCCGGAACATCCGCGAATATCCCACTGAAGGCATGCTCTTTTCCCTCGGTGCAACGAAGGCCGGGTTTGGCGAATCGGAGGTCAACTTGTTGAGCACCGGGTATGATATACGCGGCTATACCCTTCTCAGCGAAGAGTGGTCCCTCGCAATTCGATCCTTTGGCACCAGAGTGGCCGGCGGAGTCGTTCCACCGTATCGGCGTGTATTCTCTGGATTTGATGAAAGAAACCGCGGCCATTTCAATGAGAGGCTCGAGGGAGAAGCCATCGTCGGGGAGAGCGTCGAGCTGAGGTTCCCTCTCCTGAACCCGCGATACTTCGAAGCGCCCATTGCCATACCACAGTTTAAAATGCTGCGATACGGCTTGTACGCCGGCTTCTTTGTCGATGCGGGAAAGATCTGGTATCGGAATGAATCGTTTTCCTCAAAACCCTGGTTGATGGGCTACGGCGCGGGCCTCCATTTCCTTCTTCCCTACAGCATCATTGTGAGGACGGAATACGCGTGGAATGAGCTCAGCCATGGACAATTCGTTCTTGACTTCGGAGTATCGTTCTAATTATGGATTTTTTTTATGTTGAGCCGGACAACGTTCACGGGAAAACTCTTGTTCTCATGGACGAGGAGTACAAGCATCTTTCCAGAGTGCTCCGCAAAAAAACCGGCGACCACATCTGGGTGACAGATGGTGACGACAACATGTACGAGGGGGTTATTCTCTCTCTCGACCGGTCGCAAGCGGAATGTGAAATCGTAGCGACGAAATTCAGGATGAATGAACCGAAGAACGATGTCACCCTGGCAGTTTCACTTCTCAAAAACCCGGCTCGGATTGATTTTCTTGTTGAAAAAGCGACAGAGCTTGGCGTGCGTAACATCATTCCTCTGCTCTGCGAGCGGACCATCCCCAAACACGAAAAACACTCGCGACTCGAGAAAATTGCTCTTGCCGCCATGAAACAAAGCGGGCGGTCCTACCTTCCCAAAATTTTCATGTTGACGAGCTTCGAAACCCTTGTGAATCACTCGAAGGATTATTCGTTGAGACTCATCCCGCATGAAAAAACAGAGCAATCACAGTTTGTGGGCTCAGTGCTGCAGCATCACAAGAAGACGCAATCGGTGCTGTTGGTTGTCGGTCCGGAGGGCGGGTTTACAGAACAGGAGCTTGAATTGGCGGCGGAAAACAGGTTCGTGCCGATTTCGCTCGGCCCGCGCAGGCTGCGCACGGAAACAGCGGCAATCTCAGCACTCAGTTGGGTGGTGGGAGGGTGGTAGCGAAGATGTTTTTCTAAAGTTGCAATGCTATCGTGAGATGGTGTCGCATGAGAACATCGATTTGGGATGTGGAATACGGTCCGTAATACGAATACGAGCTGTACATGATCCTTGGAATCGCAGAAAGCGTGTAATCAACCCGAAACGGCGAGAGAGCATAGGAGAACCCCCCGCCGCCATAGAAGGCTCCATCATCCACACCTGTGTTTTTGTCGGTCCGTTGGTCGTAGAACTGTCGGGAAGTGTTCTCGAGTGATGACCAGATGACCTCTGCCCCCACTCTCAAATATAGACCATCTGCAACCGGTATCTCTCCTCCGAGACGAAGAGTTTTTGCGAGCCTTTTATCTTCCGCTTCATAAGCGACATCGCCCCTTCTATATACACGCCCGTCAAAAGCGGTCCCCTCTGTAGGGAAAAGACCTTTTCTTGTGGATGTGTTTGGTGAAAGGATAAACTCAACAGAGAAAACACCGCCTGATTGCACAGTCCACGAGCAGCCTGCGCCAAATTCATACGAAGTCTCTTCGGACGTTCCAGTTTTTCGTTCATCGTATATTCCTTGAGGACTCGAGGAGCTGTACCATCGGCTTTTATTGAAATCATCGGAAGAAGAAGACGATCTGCTGATTCGGCCTCCGAGCAGAAATCGCTCGTCAATTCGTTTTCTTATTTCAGCATAGACGGAATTGTTGGAAGCTTCGTATCGGTTAACATAGGGCTCGTTCAAGGGTTGTGGAACTCCGTTTGAGACTGAGCGCGTTGGTTTGTTCTCGCTCTTTGAAAAGCCTAAATTCCCGTACACAGAGATTTCGTACGTATCAAGCGATCCGGCGAGAAATCCGGCTCCCAAAGAGGTTCCACTCGATTCGAACTTCGATTCATCTTCGTTCGAATTGGTGGTACCCGGCGGAGAGTAAGCATAGACGTTCGAGAATTTATACTCCTGGCTTTCGTTCGACATCGACGCCGACCCGCCGATGGAGACTCCACCGAAGTCAAAAGCCCCCAAGACAGCCATTCGCGTTCCCGGACCGCTCGCTTCACTCTTTGAGCTGTTTGATTGAGAACTGGTCGGGTATGTTTGTCGGGATTCAGACGAAGAATTCAGGGAAGAAAGGCGATATGATGCTGACCCTCCAACATAAAGAGGGTTCAGTGAAATAACGCCATCAACAGGAGCGAGTGCATCAGTTTGAGTATTATCTGATGAGTAATTCGAGGAATACGAAGAACCGCCCGAGAGATACGATGACGAGCCGTCGCTTGAACGGGAATCTCTCAAATAGGTCGGTCGCAAGCGAAGAAAAACTCCCGTGAGCCGTACGGCTTTGGCCGGATTGACAAATGCTTCGCCCTCGATGTCTGGGACAGCGATTGAAACATTACCCATGCCGAACAAGCGAACAGAGTTAGGTTGGGAAAAAAGCGAAGAGGACATCAAGAAAAAGAGAACGGCTGCGAGGATACGCATAAAGGCCTCCGGTTTGGGGATGTTTATTGAGGTAACTTCGTGGCCCAGAATAAATGCTTACGTACGCTGAAACTTATGTCATGCAACTTGACCCTCAAAGCATCTCTACATTCCTTACGGTATAAGATTCATTGCGGAATGAACGCGATGCCGAACATCATCATACTGCTTTTCCGCGTTTGACTGGATCTTTCTTGCCGCTTCCGAATTCTCCCGCGCGAAGTTGTCGTCATGGAGCGATGAAAGGTTGATGAAGACGTTGAACGCCGCACCCTTACAGGCCGCATCCAGCATGAGAGCCGCCACACCCGCGTCCGAGATTGAGTTAACATTGCCCTTCTCTGCGACACGTGCAGTCAAACCTAATGCCTCCTCACAGAGATGCATCAGTCTTAAAGGGACCAGAGTCGCCTTCTTCGTGGCTTCTTGAATCTCGTCATCCCGTCTCATTTTTTGTTGTTCGGTGTCTTTCGGAAGTGCGAACGCCGACATGACTTTGTTAAAAGCCAGAGTGTCTTCATCAATGAGGTCAGTGCAGCGTTTTCTCAAATCTTCCGATTTCTGAAGAATGTCTTCCATTTCTGATTGCACCTCGGCGTATTTCTTTTTCCCGATTGTCAGCCGGCACACCATCGAAGTCAGTGCAGCACCGAGCGCTGCCGCCAGTGCCGACACACTGCCGCCGCCCGGCGCAGGTGAGCTTGATGCAGTTTCATCGAGAAATTCTTGAACCGATTTTGATGTAAGCATGGCGATCTCTCAGAGCTGATATTCGATGATTTTTTTTTCTGGTCGGAACGTTTCGAGTTGACTGAGTCCTATTTGCTGCACAGCCAATTCTACGAGTTCTTTTTCCGAAGAGTTCTTCTTGCCTAGTTTTTCAGCATAGAAACTTCCTGACGACAACACGGCTTCCAAAGGCACTAGACCGACAATCTCGCTGCCCGTCGCGTCGCACCCCAACGTTCGCGCTTGCTTTTTCACTTCCTCGAAGGCCTGATGCATGTTTGTTGTTTCAAAATCGACAAGGTTGATGGAAACCTGCGCAATGTTGAACCGCTCCAGAAACACGCCCATCGCTTTGACTGCTTTCAGCGTTCCGGGAATGCGAATGGTTTCGCCCTTCTCGTCTTTCATGGCTTTTCCAGCAGCATCTTTTTTAGGCTTGCCGCTTTCGCGAATCCGGCCGCCAATTTCGTTCGCAA
>CAYIBG010000013.1:0-5173 GCA_964361365.1 uncultured Ignavibacteriaceae bacterium
CGTTTTCTGGAATAGAGCGCCTCGGCCTTTTTCAAGAGCGAGGGTTCGGCATAGGGAGAATCATGGTACTTTTCAAGGACCTCATCGAAGTAGAGTGTCGCTGCCTTATAGTATTCCATTTTCATGTAAATAATGCCGTTCTCGAAGTCCTTTTTTGCCAGTTTCGTATTCAATTCATTTATCTTTACCTCGGCGCTGGAAGCAAGAGAATCGGTCGGGTTATATTCCAGGAACGCCTGGAACTCATCGATCGCTTTCTTTGTGTATTCCTGGTCCCTGTAGGACTCGGGAGAAAGATTGTAGTAGCACAACGCCTTCCGGAAACGGCAACGTGAAACAAACTCACTTGTCGGCATGGTTCTCAACAGGACATCGTATTCGTACGCTGCGAGAATGAATTCGCCTCGCATGTACCTGCATTCCCCCATGTAAAACTGAGCATCATCGGCAAGCCTGCTCCCCTGCGATTGGAGCGTGATGATTTTGAATTCCTCGATAGCCTCGGTGTACTCCTCTTCCTGAAAAAGTCTCATGGCAACCGCAAAACGCTTCTCGGCGCTCACTTGTTGAGTCACTTCTTCGCTGCTGCATCCAAACAGCGCCACGACGAAAATAAATGGGATGGTTCGAGAAAGGCTAGTTGTCATTATGAGCTTGAGAGTTTGGAATCTGTACAAAATATTGACCGTCGCGGACAACCAGGGGAACATTCGAAAGAGACTGGATCCGCTTCATCAGTCTCGCACGATCTGTGGAGCTCAGGCTCAAAGCCGGCTGATATCCGGCCTGGACCGGCACAAGTCGAACCGCAGAAAGACGGGCTGGCCCTTCCTGCTTTTCAAGTTGCATTTCAATTCCCAAACCCCTCTGTGTCCAGTACGGGGCCTGGTGAAACACGAAATTTCCCAGGGAATGGAAAATCAGCCTGCCCTTGTATTCCTCGATCCCCTGAGGAACGTGGGGGTGATGTCCAACGACCAAATCCGCTCCCGCATCAATGAGGGATCGCATCTCTTCCCTGGTTTTTGAGTCGGGAAGGTCTGCATATTCCCTCCCACCGTGATAACTCGCTATGACAAAATCTGCTTTTTTTCTCACATCTTCAATCTCAAGTTGCACTCTCTGAGAATCGAAGTCAGAAATATAGCCCTGCCATGATTCTCTTCCGTCCCAGGATTCCATCTTATTGACAAACTGTGTGTAAGCCACAATCCCGACACGAATCGAATTTCTTTCAATCACAGACGGAAGAAACATCGCTGAGGAGTCGAATGACGTTCCCACAACACTGACCCCTTCCGAGCGAAGCAGGGTAATTGTTTCCCGCAAACCCTTCATCCCGTAGTCAAATGCATGGTTGTTCGCGGTCGAAACCACGGATACGTTGGCCCGTCGTACGGACGCTGCTGCCACGGGCGGCCCACAGAACACAATATTGGATTTCGGGTCCTCCGTTTCGCCATTCTGGTCGCTCAGCTGGCTTTCAAGATTGAAAAATATGATGTCCTGCTTCGAAAAATACTCGCGCACCTTCTCAAACGGGTAATCGATTTCACCTTTCAAGATTATTTGCCCAACCGTTCTGCCGAGATTCACATCACCGAAGGCGGCAATCGATATTCGTGCGACAGAATCCGGTTGAGCCGATGCCAGGCCCAGACCCACACAGACAATTCCAAGCAGTCGTAAGGCCAAGATTCAACTCCGCACAGTAAAGAGGAGGACGATGATTGTTACAGAGCCCGCGATGATCAGGAGTGGTCCGAGAATCTGGTCGAAAAAGCCGGGTTCGTGTTCAGAAGGGGCCATGGGATCATTTTTCGAGGTGACGGTATCGATGGATTCTCGTTGAAACATTCCAAGGGTGACAACTTCCATCGCATTGCTTCCCCGCATCCTCGCTTCGAACACCGATCTGCAAAATCTTTGGAAGCCTCCCGCCGGAACTGCCTGATAAGCAACCGATTGGTCGAGGACCGCGATGCGTAGTTCTTTTTCATTCCCGCCCCCTAATACAGGCTGAAAACCTGCTTTCTTGAGGGCTTCGATAAACGCATTTTCCGTGAGCGTTTTCCACGGGCTGTTTTCGACCGAAACAAGAACTCGGACCGGTTGTTCAACGGTGAGCTTCCCGACCACCTCCTGCGCAATGCTTGATGCCTGGTCTCTTAACCGAACGAGCAAGGGGAGGGATGATTGAGAAATTCCCAAATGGCCCACGAAAACAATGGCGATGGCATCCAACAGAAAGACCCGCGGGGCGCTTCTACCCGTAGATACCTCGAAGTTTGAGTGTGCGTGCAACTTTGTCGATGGCGAGAATGTAGGCGCCGATTCGGAGAGTGACTTTGTATTGTTCAGCAGTTTCATAGACCGAGTTGAAAGCTGCTTTCATCATTGTTTCCAGCTGCTTATTGACGCGGTCCAACGACCAGAAATAACCGATGCGATCCTGCACCCACTCAAAATACGACACCGTCACACCACCCGCATTGGCGAGAATATCGGGAATGACCAGAATCCCTTTTCCCCGAAGGATCGGGTCGGCTTTGGCAGAAGTTGGGCCGTTGGCCCCCTCACAAATGATCTTCGCCTTTATTTTTGGGGCGTTCCGCGGTGTGATCTGGTCTTCTTTGGCGGCCGGCACCAGCACATCGCATTCGAGCTCGAGCAATTCTTCCTGAGTGATCCGGTCGGCGTCCTGAAATCCCGCAAGCGACCTGTTGGTTTTCGCCCATTCTATGGATTTGTTGACGTCGATTCCTTTTTTGTTGTAATACGCAGCGTCGACATCGCCGACACCGATAATCCTGCAGCCTTGCTCCGCCAGGAGTTGGGCTGTGACGGAACCGACGTTCCCGAATCCCTGCACTACAACGGTCGTGTCTTTTGGCTTCATGCCGAGGCGCTCCATGGCTGTGAGGGTCACAATCATGCACCCTCTTCCCGTCGCTTCCCTCCTTCCAAGAGACCCGCCGATGATTAACGGTTTGCCGGTGACAACTGCCTTTTCCGTTCGGCGAACGTGCATGCTGTAGGTATCCATGATCCAGGCCATCACCTGTTCGTTCGTGCCCATGTCCGGCGCCGGCACATCGCGATCCGGGCCGAAAATATCCATCATGTTTGCGGTGTAGCGCCTCGTAATCTTCTCAACCACCAGGGGCGACAGCTTTGTTGGGTCGCATTTCACTCCTCCCTTGGCACCGCCGAAAGGAATGTTCATGATGGCGCACTTCCAGGTCATCCAGGCAGCCAGTGCTTTCATTTCGTCGAGCGAAATATCAGGCGCGAAGCGGATCCCACCCTTGGAGGGACCGAGGATGTCGTTATGAATCACGCGATACCCCTCAAAAACCTTGATTTCACCGTTGTCCATAGCAATCGGTATGGATACGACGACTTGCTTTACGGGAGTTTTGAGGTATTCGTACAAACCTGGGTCCAGCTTGAGCAGATGCGCCGCCACATCAAAGCGGTTCATCATGGACTCAAACGGGTTCTCTTTATCGAGAACGGGAGCTGGTTCTTTGTAGACCGCGGGCTGATGCACGTCCATAGTGGTTCTGGATTAGGAAGCTGTTGTGGTTGGCTGCTGAATAATTTAGATGCGTTTGAATTTACAAAAAAAAGGAGGGACTTCCAATGAAAACAGACGATCTACTTACGTTTTTGCGGGGGTTCCAGCATGGTTTGAAGCGTACGAAAGATGATTTCTGGACGCTCGTCGAGAAAGTGTCTTGAAAACCTTCTGGCCCGCCGTATTTCATTCGAATCCATTTCTCCAAAAATGAGATCCTTTTCAAAAGTTTTAGCCAGAGCGATGTGGTCTCCGGATGGAGACACGATCGTGGAGCCTCCCCAGAAATTCACGCCGTCTTCAAAACCCACCCGGTTGCAAAACAACACGTACACATTCAGCAAGCGCGCATAACATCGATGATGTTCATGGTTGATTTCCTGCGTTTCAAGTTTCTTGCTGTCGTTCCCGATACGTGTGGGGCTTGCGGTAAGGCTGAACACTGCTTCGGCTCCATCGACGGCCAGGAGATACGGCAGCGATATATGCCAGAGGTCTTCACAAATCAGCATTCCAAATCTGCCGAGTTTGGAATCGAACGCCCGCGCACGGTCTCCCGAGCTGAAATACCGGCCTTCCTCGAACATACCGTATGTCGGGGGATACACTTTTCGGTGGATATGCTTGATTTCGCCGTCTTCCAAAAACAAGGCGCTGTTGTAAATCCCGTGCCTGGGGCCGCTTTCGACAAAACCAAGGATGATGGAAATTGATTTGCTTTTCTTCTTCAATACATCGAGCTGCTTGTCGTGGGCGGGGTCCAGTGCAATGTCCCATGCAAGGTCCCGTACGGTATAACCCGTGAGACTCAGCTCTGGAAACATGATGAGCTTGGCTTTCCGGCGGATCGCTTTATCGATAAGTTCGAGATGGTGCTGAATATTATGGGGAACGTCGCCGACGCGGGAGTCGATTTGGGCGAGCGCTGCAGTGAACTTCATAAGGCTAAGTCACGCGGACTTGATTGGAAAGCTCATTCGTGTCGTCGGGTGATCTCGGAAAATGCTGGGCCAGCACTTTTCCGATGGCTCGCGCGCCCGACACGATCCCTTCACGAAAATTCTGCTTCGAGAAATGTTCAGACATGATGTCGGCAATCAATTGCCACGTTCCCTCCGGGACTTTTTCATCGATGCCGGCATCCGCCAGAATGTAGAACTGCCTCGTTTCAGCGAGAAAAAACAGCAACACGCCGGTGCGGTCTCTCGTATTCACCATCCCAAGTTCGGCAAATTCCTTTCGGGCCAGGGTTTCCACGTTCATACCTTGTTCTCCGCGTGAGCGTTCCTGACGAATCGAAACGCGGACCTCGCCGGACGTGATCCATTCCACCTTGGTAATCGCGTCGGCTACTGCCTTCAGATCGTCTTCCGAGAGAAGTTTCTTGAGGTTTTCTGCCATGCTGACTCCTGCTATGACAAGTCGATCATTTTGATGTCTTTGATGTACTGGACAGTCTTGTCTTCCTTCAAATTCTTCAGTTTCTCCATCTTCGTTTCCAGACGATCCAGATTCTCTTTGATGAGACTGAGATATTTTGCCGCTTTGTCCGATTGATCACGCTCGAGCATGTGGCTGACGGCAACTCTCATT
>CAYIBG010000013.1:5273-17579 GCA_964361365.1 uncultured Ignavibacteriaceae bacterium
TTGGTCACCTCGAGGCCGTTCATCCCCGGGAGAAAATAATCCATGATGACGACGTCGATGTTCTTGTTTGATTCGACTTCCTGGATGGCCGAAGGCCCATCGGGTTTTGAAACAACTTGAAACGACGCTGTTTCGATCCGATTAAGATAACTCTCAACCAGTTTGGCCGCATCCGGGCTGTCGTCCACGAGAAGCACGTTAATGGGGTTTGAGTTCACTGCTCGCTTACCTTCTCGACAACCATGGCCGAACGTGATAATGCCGGCAATTCTCTGCCGATGACCGGCGCCAGGGCCGCCAGGCGTCCGAGGAGCGACTTAAACTTATCCGGGCGGAGTGACTGAAACCCGTCTGACAGCGCACTCTCCGGGTTGGGATGCACTTCGATCATGAGGCCGTCTGCTCCGGCCACAATCGCTGCTTGAGCCATCGGGATCACGAGATCCCATGCCCCCGTTCCATGACTCGGGTCCACGATAATAGGCAAATGGGAGAGTTTCTTGAGTACGGGGACAGCGTTCAAATCCAGCGTATTCCGGGTCGCGGTTTCAAAGGTCCGGATGCCGCGCTCACACAGCATGATTTGGTAATTGCCTCGTGATGCGATATACTCCGCCGCCATGAGCAGCTCTTCCACCGTTGCAGAGAAGGATCGTTTGAGCAGCACCGGACGCCGCGTCTCGCCGATCCTCTCCAACAGCGAGAAGTTGTACATGTTGCGAGCGCCCACTTGCAGAATGTCCGAATATTCAGCAACGGCGCCGAGAGTCTCGGTATCCTTCACCTCGGTCACGATATGCATCCCTGTTTTCTCGGCCGCTTCCTTGAGATACTCGAGGCCTTCAAGTTTCAAACCTTGAAACGAGTATGGCGAGGATCTTGGCTTAAATGCTCCGCCCCGCAAAAACCTCACTCCCATCTCACTCAGCATATCCGCCATTTCGAGAATCTGGCTCCGGCTCTCCACAGAACATGGACCGGCAATCACCGTCAACGCACGCCCTCCAATCTCGTCATTCCCGACACGGATGACCGTGTTGTCCGGCTTTATTTCACGACTGACGAGCTTGTACGGTTTTGAAACGGCGACTGCATCGTGGACTCCGGGGAGGCTTAGAAAAAAGTCCGGGTCGATTCGTCCTTTGTTTCCCGTAATACCGATGGCAACACGCTGCGCTCCCGGCATTTCATGCGGTGCAAACCCAAGGGAGCGAACCTTGTCCTTGACTTTTTCGATATCGGCCTTCGAGGCCTCTTGTTTCATCAGAACGAGCATTTCAAAGACCGTTCGGCATTAATAGATTAGACATTCCTGCCTGCCGGCAGGCAGGCATTGTTGGATATTCTCAGTTGCTTGGTCTTTTACCATTTTCCTGTTGCGCCTCCGCCTCCCGACATTCCCCCTCCACCACTCCAACCGCCAAACCCACCCGATGAAGAGCCGCCCTCTCCCTGAGAAGAATAGCCCCAGCCGGGATAATACATCCACCCTTTTCGTCCGATAACGTAGCGTCTTCGGGAAACAATCATGGGGAGCAAGAAGATAAAAAATACGGCCACAAACACCAACACAAGAACCCCTGCAATCACGGGCGCTTCTTTTCCCTTTGAATCGGCTGAATACTCCCCTGCGGTCGCCTTGATGATGGCAGAAACTCCGTTCGCCAGGCCGGCAAAATAGTTTTCTTCGCGGAACATCGGCTTCATCTCTTTCTCGACAATCTGGGAACAGATGGCGTCCGTCAGTGAACTTTCAAGCCCGTAACCGACCTCGATTCGCACAAGGCGGTCCATTTTGGCCACCACGACAAGCGCACCGTTGTTTTTGTTTTTCTGCCCGATGCCGTTTTTCTCAAACACCTTGCTCGCAAATTCCTCAATGGAACCGCTCCCGATCGAACTCACAACTAATATGGCAATCTGCGTTGAGGTTGTGTCCTCAAAATTTGTGAGCCTTGTTTCCAGAAAATTCCATTCCGTATAACTCATGGTATTTGTGAAATCCGTAACCCGCTGCTCCAACTTCGGAAAATCCGGTTGTGCGACCGACCGGACGAATGAGAAACAGAGGGCCGCCAAGAGCAAGAACAGCTGCGACTTTCTCTTCATTAGAATTTCACCTGGGGAACTTTGTCAGCTTCTGAAACGGACTTGAAATACTGAATCTCCTTGAACCCCGCAAAATTTGCGACCATCGAACCTGGAAACCTTCGTATCCCGACATTGTATCCTTGGACAGCCTCGTTGAAGCGGCGGCGTTCGACCGAAATGCGATTCTCGGTGCTTTCAAGCTGAGACTGAAAAGTCAGAAAATTCTCGTTTGATTTAAGGTTGGGATAATTCTCTGCGACCACGAGCAAACGCGACAGGGCTGAGCTCAATCCGTCCTGGGCCTGCTGGAACCTGGAAAACGCCTCCGGGTCACGCAGCACCTCTGGAGTCACCTTTAACTGGCCGACACTCGCCCGCGAAGCAGTAACATTTTCCAGAACCTCACGCTCTTGTTTGGCAAACCCTTTCACGGTTTCCATAAGGTTTGGAATCAGGTCGTAGCGTCTTTGATACACGTTTTCAACTTGACTCCACGCTTCTTTCACTGCCTCATCCCTGCTGATAATGCCATTATAGGTGGACAGCACCCAACCTCCGATGATCAGCAAAACAACAATTACAGAACCGATAACAATGAGGCCTTTGTTCATTCCTCGTTCCTCTTTCCTGTCGTTAGTCCTGAAAAACCAAAATAGTGCCGGAATAGCAAGACACCCACACCTGGCGTTCCTGAGGGTCGTACGTGACTCCGATGGGATGATGATCTGTCGCCACTGTTTCAAGAACCTTCATTTCTTTGCAGTCAATCTTGCTCAGCGTGTTTGATTCATAGTTTACAACGTATGCAAACTCGCCGTTTTTTGAAAGGACAACGCTACGGGGAGCGTCGCCCGTTTTTACCTTTTTGACGACTTTGCCTGTTACCAGGTCGATTTTTGCGATTGCATTCTCTGCATTGAGAGATGCGTAGAGGTACTGGCCACCCGGGTCGAGCGCCAAGTGTCTCGGAGAACGGCCGACTCCGCTTATCCAGGAAACCGAAAAGGAATGAAGATTCACCACAGCAATGTCGTAAGAACCCATGACTGCCACGTATGCCAATGTCGATGCGGAATCGACCACAATGCCACGAGGATAGCGGCCAAGTCGAATCCGCTTCACTTCCAGATCACGTTCTGTGTCGATGACACTGAGGTCGCCGCTGCACCAGTTGCTCACAAGAACCCAGCGACTATCGGGTGATGAGGCAACGTATTTGGGTACCGATCCCACGGCGACACCTTTTTCAATGTTCAAAGTCTCCATGCTGATCCGATACACATAACTGATATCGAACTTGCCGGATTCACAGGAATCATTCCCCGGATTTGTAAAACCGGCGCCAAACATCTGATAGTTCGAAACCCAGGCATATTTGCCGTTGTGCGAGAAAGCTGCTTCGACCGGGGACCCGCGGTACTCTCCGCTATGTTTTAACGGATCGAGCTTGTCAGATTTGACCTTGTCCGCAATCGTCGCCACGAGGCTATACTCGCGGTTGTAGACGGTGATCGAGTGTCTGTACATCATGTTCTGTGCAAAGAAGAGTCCGGTTCCTGAATGGACGATGGATTTCGGAGCGATATTTCCGCTGATTTTTTTCTTCAACTCGAGTGCAGAGCTGATACACGTCAAAAACAAAACCGGCAGAATAAAAAAGAATTTCGAAAACATGACTCGATATTTTACCAAAAGTTCGGCCTAAAAACAAGAAACACGGATTGCTTTTGCGTAGCGTCTTCGCTAGATTGCATTCGTTTATGACGACCCAATCAGGCGAAATACGGAAGACGGTGCTGATTGTCGACGATGAAGAGACAATTGATGGCTAAAAGATATGTGATCAATGCCGGTTATGAACCGGTTCTTGCTCGGAGCGCGGAGGAAGCCCTCATGGCAATCGCAAAGCACGTCCCGGACCTCGTGTTGCTTGATGTGATGATGCCGGAGATGAACGGATTTGAGCTTTGCCGAAAATTCCGTGAGGATGCACGTCTGAAAAAGATACCGATCATCATTGTGACCGCCCTCCATTCGAAATCAGACGAGGAAACTGCACTCAACTGTGGAGCAAACGAATTCGTTGTCAAACCGGAAAGTGCAAGAGATATGGAGGCGAGATTGCATCGGTATCTCGGCTCCCCCTTCAAAGCATCATAGCTGCACGGCCAACTTCGTTCAAACAAAAAAGGCGATCTCACGATCGCCTCTGCCATCCTGAATGTTCTTCGATTCACTGAAGTAAATGTCTTGCTATCACGATATGCTGTATCTCCGATGTACCTTCGTAAATCTCCGTGATCTTTGCGTCCCTCAGGAAGCGTTCTACTTTGTATTCACGGACGTACCCATATCCGCCATGAATCTGGATGGCTTCCAGCGCCGCCTGAACAGCAATTCGTGAAGCGAAGAGTTTTGCCATCGCCGATGCATGCCCGAATTTGTCACCGCGATCTTTCAAAGCAGCCGCGCTGAGGGTCAGCATCCGGGCAGCTTCCACATTTGTGGCCATGTCAGCCAGTTTAAACTGGATCGCCTGAAGTTCCCCGATAGGCTTGCCGAACGCTTTTCGTTCCTTGCTGAACTTGATGGAGGCCTCGAGACTTCCCTGGGCAATGCCAAGCGCCTGAGCTGCTATACCGATTCTACCGCCGTCCAGCGTCGAAAGGGCAAACTTCATTCCGGCTCCCTCCTGGCCGATCAAATTCGCAGCGGGGACTTTACAGTCCTGAAATGCGATAGAGACCGTGTCGGAGCTGCGAATTCCCAGCTTTCGTTCCTTTTTGGCAACCGAGAATCCCGGAAAATTCTTTTCCACGATAAACGCGCTAACGCCTTTTGCGCCTTTCGTACGGTCCGTTGCAGCCATCACAAGGACAACGTCGCCAGTCGAGCCATTCGTAATGAAGTTCTTGCTCCCGTTCAGGATGTAACTGTCTCCATCGAGCTTTGCCGATGTATGCTGGTTTGTTGAATCGGAACCGGCTTCCGGCTCAGAAAGCGCAAACGCACCGAGCTTTCTTCCCGAAGCCAGATCACGAAGATAGCGCTCCTTTTGATCCTCTGTGCCGTGGACATCGATTCCCCAGCACACAAGCGAATTGTTCACAGACATGATCACACCGGCCGAAGCATCCACTTTTGAGATCTCTTCCATCGCCAGAACATAACTGATTGTATCCAGGCCGGCTCCACCCCACTGTTCCTCCACCATCATTCCCATCAGGCCGAGTTCTCCCATTTTCTTGACTTGCTCATGAGGGAATTCTTCTTTTTCATCGCGTTCCATGGCCGTGGGCGCGAGCTCTTCCTCGGCGAACTTCCTCGCCATGTCTTTGATCATCAACTGGGTTTCGCTGAATTCGAAATTCATCTCAATCATTTCTGAGTGTAATCATAGAATCCCTTGCCCGTCTTCCTCCCCAAATGACCCGCTGCCACCATTTTCTTGAGAAGGGGGCACGGCCTGTATTTCGAATCGCCGAGCCCTTCATGCAGCACATTCATGATAGACAGGCACACATCCAGCCCAATGAAATCCGCCAGCTGCAGTGGACCCATCGGATGGTTCATGCCAAGCTTCATCACGGTGTCAATCGCTTCAGGCGCGGCCACACCTTCCATGACGCAGAACATCGCTTCGTTCAGCATTGGCAGCAAAACCCGGTTCGACACAAACCCCGGATAATCGCTGACTTCCACTGGAGTCTTTTCAAGTTTTTCCGTGAGGCTTTTGACTGTTGCATAGGTCTCGTTCGAGGTGGAGAGTCCCCGGATGACCTCAACAAGCTTCATCACCGGCACGGGGTTCATGAAATGCATCCCGATGACTTTATCCGGCCTTGAGGTCACCGCTGCCAAAGCCGTGATGGAAATCGACGATGTGTTCGAGGCGAGAATAACTCCGGGATTTGTTTTCTTATCGAGGGTGCGAAAGATTTCTTTCTTGACGCTCTCATTCTCCGTGGCCGCTTCAACGACAAAGTCGGCAGAGTGCGCAGCTTCTTCGAGGTCTGTCGTGCATGCGATGTTTGCCAACGTGTTCTGCTTCTGCTTGTCGGTGATGCTTCCCTTCTTCACCTGGCGGTCAAGGTTGGATTGAATCGTGTTCAAAGCCCGGTCAAGAAGTTCCTTCTTGATGTCGTTCAGAAGAACACTATAGCCATACTGAGCAAATACGTGAGCAATGCCGTTTCCCATCGTTCCGGAACCTATGACCGTAATCTTCGTGATTTTTTGGTCTGACATGGTATCCTCCGCTCAAATCCCTAAGTGAGCAACTCGACAACCATTCCCGCTGCCTCGCCGCCCCCGATGCAAATTGCCGCCATCCCACGCCTCTTTTGTCGCTGCTTCAGAGCATGTAATAGTGTCACGAGAATTCTTGTCCCGCTTGCACCGATGGGATGACCGAGCGCGACTGCCCCACCGTTCACATTGACTTTGTCGAGGTCCAAACGCAGCATCTTGTTTACCGCCAGGGCAACGACCGCGAAAGCTTCGTTAATTTCGAACAAATCGATGTCTTCTTTTTTCAATTTTATCCTTTGCAGGACTTTCGGGATGACATCGGCAGGCGCCGTGGTAAACCATTCAGGTTTTTTTGCCGACGAAGCATAGCCGATAATACGGGCAATGGGCTTCACGCCGAGTTGTTGAGCCTTTTCTTTTGACATCACGACGACAGCGGCCGCTCCATCATTGATCTTCGATGCGTTCGCAGCCGTCACTGTTCCGTCTTCCTGAAATGCCGGTTTGAGTTTTGGGATTTTGGCGAAATCAGTTTTGAAAGGCTCTTCGTCGTGCGCAACCACTTGATCGCCTTTCTTGCTTTTGAGAGTCACGGGCACGATTTCTTCCTTGAACCGTCCCTCGGAAATCGCAGATTGCGCACGCTTGTAACTGAGAATCGCAAACTCGTCCTGAGCGTCGCGGGGAACAGCGCACTCCTTAGCGCAAAGCTCAGCCGCGATTCCCATATGGTACTGGTTATAGACATCCCACAGCCCGTCTTTGATCATCGAATCGACAACTTCGGCATTCCCCATGCGGAATCCTGTGCGGCCCTTCTCCAGCAAATACGGGGCGTTGGACATGCTTTCCATCCCTCCCGCCACAACGACGTCTGCATCGCCGAGCTGAATTGCCTGAGCAGCAAGCATGACGGCCTTCAATCCGGACCCACAGACCTTATTGATGGTCATGCACTCCACCGAGTCGGGTAAGCCGGCGAACAGAGCAGCCTGCCGCGCAGGAGCCTGGCCCTCTCCCGCAGTGAGCACATTTCCCATAATAACTTCCTGAACGTCGGACTTCTTGATACCCGCTCGTTTCACGGCCTCTTCAACAGCAAGAGCTCCGAGGCGGGGGGCAGAAAGAGAACTGAGGCTGCCCATGAATGAACCAATGGGAGTTCGACAGGCGCTTACGATGACGGCTTCAGGCATAGGAATGAGTGTCGAAGCAGTGGCAGAAGGGCGACGGAATGCGGTGCGTGGACACCGGAAAGCCTCTAACTATTCATTGATTTCAGGAACTCTTTGTTGGATTTCGTGCCGCGCATTTTCTCCATGATGAATTCCATCGCATCCACGGGCGTCAGGTCACTCACGAGCTTCCGCAGAATCCACACCCGATTGAGTTCATCCTCTTCCAGGAGGATTTCTTCTTTGCGTGTCCCGGACCGGTTGACGTCGAACGCCGGAAAAATTCTCTTGTCGCTCAGTTTACGGTCAAGGATGATCTCCATGTTGCCGGTTCCCTTAAATTCTTCAAAAATCACTTCGTCCATGCGGCTGCCGGTATCGACAAGTGCGGTGGCTATCACCGTAAGGCTTCCGCCTTCCTCGATATTTCGGGCCGCACCGAAAAAGCGTTTTGGCCTGTGCAGTGCGTTGGCATCAACGCCTCCCGAAAGAATCTTGCCACTGTGGGGAACGACCGTGTTGTGTGCGCGGGCGAGGCGGGTAATGCTATCGAGGAGAATGACCACGTCCTTTTTGGCCTCGACCAATCGCTTGGCTTTATCGAGAACCATATCGGATACCTGCACGTGTCGTTCGGGCGGCTCATCAAACGTGGAACTCACCACCTCGGCGCTGACTGTTCGCTCCATATCCGTAACTTCTTCAGGACGCTCGTCAATCAGAAGCATCATCAGTTTCACTTCCGGATGATTTCGGGTAATACTATTCGCGATTTTTTGAAGCAGAATCGTTTTACCTGCTTTCGGCGGCGACACGATCATGCCACGCTGGCCTTTTCCGATGGGCGAGAGCAAATCCATGATACGCATTGAGTATTCGCCGGGTGCGGTTTCAAGTTTGATTCGCTGCAGCGGGTAGGTAGGTGTGAGGTTTTCAAAGAGGACACGATCCCGAATATCATCCGGATGTTCATCATTGACGGCCTCGACCCGCAGCAAGGCAAAAAACCGTTCTCCTTCTTTTGGGGGCCTCACTTGACCGCTGACGGTGTCACCCGTTCGCAAACCGAATTTCTTGATCTGGGAGGGGGAAACATAGATGTCATCCGGCGAGGGAAGATAACTGTAACCCACAGACCTGAGAAACCCATACCCGTCCGGCAAAACCTCGAGGACGCCTTTGCTGAAGCTTAACCCGTCTTTTTCAGTTTGGGCTTCGAGAATCTTGAAAATGAGGTCCTGTTTCCGCATTTCGCTGTATCCCGCGATGGTCATGTCTTTCGCGATTTGATTCAGCTCCGCGATTTTTTTGGACTTTAACTCAGTAATGTCCATTGGCATACCGATACTGCTCCTTAGAAATTAAGCGAAGGGAAATATAGATTTTGAGAGTCGTTTCGAGGACCAGCTACCTCAACCCTGGTTGAAATACTTAGGTCGGGAGACGAAAAATTGAAATTGAGTGTGCGTGGCTGGATGTACTTCGAGAAGAATCTATGAAGTACTGCAATGGTAATATAAACCATTACTGGTTTATTGTCAAGTATTTTTTCCCACGCAGGAATGCCAATGCCTCAGCGACAACGAAATTCGAACCCGTAACGACTATCGGCGTGCCATCGCTCGATTCGATGGCACGTTGAACGCCGCGTGACACACTGTCGACACCGCTGACATGGACAAAACGAAACCGGAATTCCTCCGCTAATTCAATTCCAGTCCGGGCTCTCTCGGTTTTGGGGGTCACAACGTAGCATTTTCGTACGATCGTTCTCAGGGCATCGATCATCGAAGCATAATCTTTGTCCTTGAGAACGCCGAACACCATGTCTACTTTTTTGAAGCCCGCAGCGACCAACGACCCAACCAGGCTTTGTATCGCCTGAGGATTGTGGGCTACGTCTGCAATAACCAATGGATACTTTTTCACAACATCCAACCTGCCTTGAAGCCCCGTCAGTCTTCTGACCCTCGACAATCCATTTCGAATATTCTTTTCAGAAAGGGTCGTCTTCATACGCTTTGCGGCGATTTGCGCAGCCAGGATTGCAATGACGGCGTTTTTCACCTGGAACGAGCCCGCGAGGTCGATTTTCAGGTTTTCAATGCTGCAATCTCGAAGGCGAAGATCGACGACCATGCCCTCAAGAGTTGAACTCCGGAGTTTCCATTTCATCGCACCGAAATCCACTAATGTCGACCCCCTGGTTTTGCATACATCGAGGAGGATACGTCTGGCGTTCGGCATGTCCACTCCGCTCACACATGGAACTGTGCGTTTGATAATACCTGCCTTTTCCCGGGTAATTTTTTCGATTGTCTTTCCCAGAATCTCTGTGTGCTCTAGGCCGATACCTGTAATGGCCGAAACCAGGGGAGTGACGACATTCGTAGCATCCAGCCTTCCACCAAGCCCGGCCTCCACGATGGCTATGTCGATTTTTTTCTCAGCAAAATACTGGAAGGCGAGGGCTGTCGTCACCTCGAAGAACGTTGAGCGAAGTTTTGTGGCATCGCCCTTCAGTCGTCTTACAAGCCTCGTGACGTTCGCTTCCGAGATTTGTTTTCCGTTGATTCTGATTCTTTCCCGGAAATCAAGAAGATGTGGCGAGGTATACAGGCCCGTCTTATAGCCGGCCGCGGTAAACATCGCGGCGAGCATACAAGCCGTAGAGCCCTTGCCATTCGTTCCTGCAACATGAATCGCCTGAAACTTCCGGTGGGGATGGTCGAGACCTTTCATCAGCTGACGGATGCCTCGAAGGCCGAATTTCATTCCGAATTTTTGAAGTCCGTACAGAAAACGGAGGGCGTCTGAGTATGAGGTCAAGAGAGTTGGTTACAACCAGGATTGCAGGACCGAAAACTCAACATTTGCGTCGAGTGCACCGACAAATTCTGCGAGGTCGTCCACCTTGTTCCTGGCGGCAAACTCAGCCATACCTTGCGCGATCTTGGCGGAGGCGGATGGATCGACGTAGTTCATGGTTCCAATCTGAACCGCCGAAGCACCCACGAGGAGAAATTCCAGCGCATCCTCTGCACTCGCGATCCCTCCAATGCCGATGATGGGAATATCCACAGATTGAGCAGCTTCATAGACTTTGGCCAGAGCAATCGGTTTGATTGCGGGACCGGATAACCCTCCGGTGACCGTCGACAGCTTGGGCTTCCTGGTTTTGACGTCGACGGCCATCCCGATGACGGTGTTAATGAGCGACACGGCATCCGCACCTGCCCGGGCGACAGCCTTCGCAAATTCTGAGACGTGCGTCACATTCGGCGTGAGCTTGATGATGAGCGGTTTTTCCGTCAGGCGACGAAGGCGCGATGTGATTTCCGCGGTGGCATCACAGTCAGTACCGAAACTCAGCCCGCCTTCTTTCACATTCGGACATGAAACGTTGATCTCAAACCCGTCGACGGCTTCTTCCTGGTCAAGCAGACTCAGAACATCACAGTACTCATCGATCGAACTCGCTGCAATGTTGGCAATGACGACGGTATTCAACGTTTTGAGATATGGGAGTTTGTCCTTGACAAAATGATGAACTCCAATATTCGCAAGGCCTATGGAATTGAGCATTCCGCCGGTGGTTTCGGCGATCCTCCCGGGAGGATTCCCATCACGCGGCTTCCAGGAAAGCGATTTCGTGATCATCCCGCCGAGCATGTTCACGTCTACGAGGTCTTTCAGCTCATCCCCGTAGCCGAATGTGCCCGAAGCCACAAGAACCCGGTTTTTGAACTCGACATCCCTCAGTCTAAACGAAGTCTTTGTCATGCCTGCAGTACGATTTCTCGGTTGTCGAATGTCGGGCCATCGGTGCATACGAGCGAGTACTTCTTGGTGTCGTTCACGCGCTCCACCGGACAACCCTGACAAATTCCCATCCCGCATGCCATGTCGCCCTCCAGGGAGAGGTCGCATGCAATTTCATGCCGCTTTGCAAGATCTGAAAGCGCGCGGAGCATTCGTGTGGGCCCGCAACCAAATATCTTGGGATGATGAACTTTTTTTGAAGTCAGAAACTCTGCGAGCTGTGCCACGACCGTCCCACGGAATCCTTTCGTCCCGTCGTCGGTGGCTGCGTGGACGTTTTCCAGATGTTCAGTCCAAAGCTTGCGCCCTGTCGCCGCACCGACAAACGTTTCAATTCTTTCGACTTGATTTCTTATTTTCTGGGTGAGCAGGGGAAAAGGAGCAACACCCAAACCTCCAGCGACCATCAGAGCAGTATCGAAACCCCTCTCATAACCGAAGGGGGTGCCGAGCGGTCCGAGCACATCGATTTTCTCGCCGGGCTCCTTTTCGGAAAGGATACGGGTCCCTTCGCCGACGATGTTGAAGACGATTTCAGCTTCGTCATCCTGCGTACGGCATACACTGAAGGGCCTTCGGAGCAGGGGCAGGAATCCTTTCCCAACTCGGACATTCACAAACTGGCCCGGAAGCGATGTCCGTGAGATGTACGCAGACGAAAACCTTACAACATAGACACCATCCGCAACTTCGTTTCTTCCCGTAACCGTCGCAATTTCCTGGACCATGTTCCTTTTACTATTCCTCGCGCTTTTGCTTCACCTGCGGCACAGTGGGAGGAATCTTCGTTGTATCCTGCACTGGTGCGGGTACTTCAGCCAGCCTCGCCCTTATCGCGGTCGCGTACTTCGAAGAGCCGTGTTGTTCCATGAGCTTCTTAAAGTGCGCAACGGCGCTATCCGGCCTTGACAAACGATGCTCATAGATCCAGCCGATGGTATATTCGCTTTTTGCTGCAAACGGCGAT
>CAYIBG010000013.1:17679-20365 GCA_964361365.1 uncultured Ignavibacteriaceae bacterium
GAAGTTCCTTGTACCGTGTCAGCGCGGCGGCTTTTCGCCGTGCAGTTTCATACACGGAAGTGTTTCTATTCAACGACGCCCTATTGAAAAACGTCGTTGCCGAGTCATAATCGCCGATTTCTTTTTCCAGGAATTCACCGATTCGAAAAGACGCGAGAGGTCCAACGTCGGCGCGTGCAAATGCGGTGTCAAGAAACCGGTACTCGTCAATGGCTTCCTCTTTTCTGTTGCCTGCAAACAGAATTCTCGCCCGTTCGAGACGTGTCATTCCCGCATATTCTTTATACCGAAAATCCCTGGCCAAATCGTCTGTCACCTCGAGCGCCTCATTGAATGCCTTTCGTTCACGGAGCGCCACCGCCGCCTGAAGTTTCGCCTGATAGCCGGATGCGATATCGCTTGTCAGCTCGGCAGCCTTATAGTAAGCTGGAACCGCCTTATCGTACTGGCCGGCGCTGAAGTACAAATCCGCCAGCCTTAAATCTGTTTCGGCCAGCATTTCATCGTCGTCGGTCAATGCTGCTACTCGCTCATACTGAGCAACAGCTTTTTGCTGATTCCCGAGCCTTTCGTACAAGGCAGCGGCCAATAAAAGAGCTTCTGCTGCTGTTTCTTCTTGCCCCAGGCTTTCCGACTCTGCCGCCAGAGCTTCCGCACTTTTCAAGGCTTCCTCACGTTTTCCGAGATGGTCGAGGGAGCGGGCCTGCCACAGCTTTGACTCAAGGACAAAAGAACTGGACGGATACTGCTCTATCAATTCCGTAAACTTCCGTTCGGCTTTGGTGAATTCTTCCAGGTAGAAATGCGATTTTCCGAGAAGCACAAGAGTGTTGTCGACAAAGCTGCTTGTTGAGTGAAACGTGAGGAGACTTGAACATTTATCTATAACGACGGTGAGTTTCTGTTTTGCTGACGCAGGCACGACGAACCTGTTCGTCCGTTTTTGACCCAGCGACCTGGCCGCCGATGTGGCCGTTCGAATTTCATTCTCTGCATCGTCGAAAGCCTGTTTCGCGTTATAATAAGCGTTGAAGTAGGAAACAGTGTTTTCGTACATATGGGAAATCGCATCGCCGATGGGAGTGAAAACTGAACAACCGGAATGAATAAGCGGCAGGGCAAGGAGGACAAACAGCGGAAAGAGTACCTTCTTCATCGACGGCTTCAATATACCGAAAGCGGAAAAGGGATTCAAGGCTTGAAACCGGGCTTTCACTTCGGGTTCGTCGGCCTCAGGTCGATCTCGCTCATCATCGCATTTTCCGGGAGAGTTACCGCGGTGAGAACGGCGTCCGCCACATCCTGAGGCTTGAGAATCTTGTCTGAGTTGCCGCGTTTTCCTTCCAGCGGACTGAAGCTCGTATCGACAGAACCCGGGCACACGGTGATGACGCGAATGTTATACTCCCGTTCTTCGAGCATGAGGCATTTCGAGAAACCCATGAGCGCCCATTTGGTTGCGGCATACCCAGCTCCGTTGACAAATGCATTCTTCCCTGCCAGCGAAGAGATATTGACAATGGTACCCGACTTCTGGTTTTCCATCATGGGAATGGCGTTTTGTGTGCACAAAAACAGCCCCCGCATATTGAGATTCCACATAGCATCAAAGTCTTTAGCCGCCAGCAGTCTCACGGGCGCAAAATGTCCAATTCCGGCGTTGTTGACAAGTATGTCCAGCCGCCCAAACTCAGCGGAGATCTGAGAGAAAATCTTCTCAACCTCTGGGTCCTTTCTCAGATCCGCTACAATTGACTAGGCCTTTCCACCACGTTCTTCTATCGTCAGACGTACTCCTTCAAACCCCCTCAATGTTCTTGCCGTAAGAATGACCGATGCACCCTCGTTGGCCATCGTCAAGGCTATTGCCTTCCCGATACCCCTTCCTGCGCCGGTGACGAGCGCGATCTTGTTCTTCAACTTCATACGCTCAAGTCGCCTCCCGGCGGACGAATAATGAGCTCTTCCACCATCACGGATTTCGCCCGAACAGAGGCTTCGTAGATGAGTTCAGCCACTTCTTGCGGCTCGAGCATCTGATTTGAATACTTTTGCCGGTGCTTGGGCAACCACATCCGCGTCAGCACCGCACCCGGATACACGTTCATCACGCCGATCCCCTTCTCGCGGAGTTCCGCTCGGAGCACGTTCATCATCGCTTCTGCGCCGGACTTTGATGCAGCATAGGCCCCGGATCTTGTGTAGGTCGTCTTGGCAGCGAACGAAAGAACATTGATAATCAAACCCATTTTTCGCTTCAACATGGAAGGAAGCACGCCTTTCGTCGTCAGAAACAGACCACGGAGGTTGGTGTTTACCACGTTGTCGAATTCTTTCGTCGTCGTCGCGAGAAACTCTTTGAAATACGTGATGCCGGCGTTGTTCACGAGAATGTCGATGTGTTTCACTCGCTTAAGCAGCTCTCTCGCTGTTGCCGAAACGTTTTTCTCGCTCCTGACATCCATTCGAGCTATCTCGCAGCGGCCTCCCTTCGCTTCGATGGAATGCTTGAGTTTTCGCAGGAGATCCACCGACCGGGCTGAGGCGATTACCTGGTCACCACGAGCTGCAAAAACTTCGGCCAATGTCCAGCCGATTCCGCTGCTCGCGCCTGTGATCCAAACAACTCGGGAAGAACGGGACTTCAAGTGAGGATTTAGCGGCTTTGGATGAGGGTGAGGAACTC
>CAYIBG010000014.1:0-20208 GCA_964361365.1 uncultured Ignavibacteriaceae bacterium
GGTTTCTATTTTATCGATCGCTTATTCAAAAGCCGATCAAAAACCTCGCTGAAGCAACGGAAGCCATCGGACAAGGGAATCTCAACTATCAGATGGAGGTTTCTTCATCCAACGACGAACTCGGTTTGCTTTCGCAATCGTTCGACAAAATGCGGAAAGCGCTCAAACAAAGCACGGAGGCGCTCAGGACTTCAACGGTTGGCCAGATCGCCCATTCGCTCATTCGCGATTTCCGGGCGCCCATGCGCCAGATTCTTGTTGCGACGGATCAGATGGAGAAAGGAAACCCCGACCCCGATACACAAAAGCAGCTCGCTGTCACCACAAGGGAGTCCGTGACGACGATGAACAAAATGGCGCAGGACTTGCTGGATTTTACGACGGGTGAAATGCGCGTCAACAAGATGTCCTGCAGCGTTCCCGGCGTCGTGAAGTACGTGGTCGACGCGGTGAAACAAGACCTCGAACGCGACTCGGTGAAAATCGAGGCTCAACAAGGCTACTCAGGAAGCGCCCCTCTGGATTATGAACGAGTTTCACGCGCGCTCATTAATATCGTCAATTACGCTGTGAACTATATTCCCCCCGGAGGAGTCATAAAGCTTTCAACGACGACAGAAGGGAAAAACCTGGTCTTCAAGATATCTGATAACGGCAACGGGATTCCCAAGAGCTTTCAGGACCGGATTTTTGAGCCGTTCGTCCGAGTTGCAGCAGAAAAGGGCCTCGGACTTTCGCTTGCATTATCGAAGCGGATCATCGAGGCACAAGGCGGCAAGGTTCAGCTGGAATCGGAGGAAGGCAAGGGGACGACGTTTACGATCACCATGCCGCAGTCTTGATTCGATGAGCAGTCATTTTATACAGAGCCGTTCCGGATCCCTGGGACGGCTTTTCTGTTTTCACTTGTGAAACCTCTCAACAAGATACTCTGGGTTGTGGTTTTTGCTATCGCATTTGCGGCAGTGGAGTCGGCTGTCGTGGTCTATTTGAGGGCCTTTTACTATCCGGAGGGGTTTTCGCTGCCGCTCAAGATTCTCAGCCGCAACCACCTTTGGGTGGAACTCGCAAGAGAACTCGCGACCATGGTGATGCTTGCTTCTGTCGCGGTTCTGGCCGGAGTAAACCGGTGGCAGAAATTCGCATATTTCCTGATCGCGTTTGGCGTATGGGATATTTTCTACTACCTGTGGCTGAAAGTCATGGTCAACTGGCCTTCTTCGATCTTCGAGTGGGATATTCTCTTTTTGCTGCCGGTTCCGTGGATTGGGCCGGTGATCGCGCCGGTTTTAGTTTCGTTTTTCATGATCCTGGGGGGACTTGCTATCTTACGGGAGGATCAACGAGCCGGAGTTTTTCGGCCCGGAGGGTGGGCATGGCTGCTTTCCGGCGCGGCCTCTGCTTTGATTCTCTACTCCTTCATGCGTGATACGGATGCGACTCTCGGATTCCAGCTGCCGAAGCCGTACGGCTATGAACTGCTTATGGCTGGAGTTGTTCTTTATGTTGTTTCACTTTACCTCACTGTTCGGAGGAGGTCACCATGAACAACACATCTAAACGCTTTACAGGCATCGTTTTTCTGCTCGCGACATTCTTTTGCGGGCTTCACGGTCAGCAAGGAAAAGGGGATTTTTCAATTTCCTTTCCGGGAATTCCGGACACATCTCTGAAGAAGATCGAAATCACTCTTCTCCGCACCGGTTACAGAACGATTTCTGCATCAAGAATGCTCGAGACGGGTTTAGAGGTGGCTCTCTCGATCCCGCTTATTCGTGCAGGCAGATGGTTCCTTCAAGCGGAAGCGAGAGATGGCCGCAATATTGCACGATACCGAGGGACAACTGTCATTGACATCGTCGCGGGTCAATCGGTGACGGCATCGGTTCAGATGAGGCCGCTGGATGGTTCTCTGAAGGTTATCGCGACGTGGGGGTCTATTGACCCTGAAGTGTTTCTTTCCGACTTGAAGGAAGAGCGAGTCTTCAATTTAAATGGCACGCTTGGAAAGGACACAACGTACTGGGGAGGGCCGCTCACGGTGAAAGGAGTGAAACACAAAAAAGCTCTCGTCACGCATCCGGAGGCCGGAGAAGGGTTTGTGGAATACAGGCTTCAAAAAAAATACTCGAAGTTCATTGCCATGATCGCCATTCTGGATGACTCGTACGCTAGCGGCGATTCACACGGGAACGGCCGGTTTTTTGTTGAGACGGATGGTAACCGCGTCTTTGAGAGTCCGGTTCTTCGATGGAACGGTGTCCAAAGCATGGACGTGGAAGTAGATGTGAAAGGAGTTGAAATTCTGCGCTTATGCGTTGATAACGGAAACGGGATCAATTGGAGCGACCATGCCGCGTGGATCAATGCGAGATTAGAGCCTCGAAGACATTAGACCTCTTCACTCTGAGCGACTCTAAACCTTGTCTCCACTTTCTGGATTAAGAAGTCGAAAGAGACAGCGGCAAATATGAGCGTCACGAAATAGATGTTCATGATGTTTCTGCCCACCACATAGAAAGGGGAGAGGGTGAGGAGAGTGTAAACCAACGGTAGAGCCACGAGGAGAGCCAGCCTCCATTTTTTCCTGCAAAGCCAAAAACCTGTCAAAAGTGTCGCCACCATCAAGCCGTCGATAAGAAGTAAGATCCATCGAGATAAACCGACGTTAAGGATGCCAGTATTCGTTGGTCTGCTCGAATCCTCAAAGAACGTCTCCCTCCCGATTTTTGGCGAAATGATGACAGCAGCCCGGCGGAATACGGTACTCGCATACCACCACGGATGCTCACTCAGAAGTTTCAGCGCCTTATCTTTGAGCACATCTTCGTACTCTGGTGTGCCGTAGTGTGCAGAAGGATATCGCTGCTGGAAGTACTTGACGATAAATTCATCGCTCTCTTTCATGCCATACGGATTCCTAAATTGACCGACGCCAGCCCAGAATGAATGCCACACGGCGCCGCGAGTGACCATGAACTTGCCGAACGCTGTGCAGTTTCGAACAAGGAGAGGAGAAAGAAGTGCCACGAACACCGTGATGACGATGGCTGAAAGCATAGTAGCCCGACGAAATGACTTCAGGAAAAACATTGTCAGTGCCAAAACCACGACGTAGACGAGGATCGTCGACCGCAGCCAGGCTGTCAACGCTACAACAAACGCAATCCCGACGGCAATCAACACCTCTTTCCTTTTTTGCCTGGAGAGAGTGAGTTGCAGGAGGAAAAACGTCGAGACGATAAAAGCAAACGTCACCCAGGCATCGCGGTGCGGCCGCACCGCGAGCTCGATTTGCGGGATCAACACTGCATACAACCCTGCAGCAAAAAGTCCGGTGGTTCGATTCCATACGCACATCCCCATTGTGAACATCAGGAAGATCATCCCCGTGTCGATCAGGATTTGAAGCAGGCGAATGGAGATCCATCGCTGTCCGAATATCTTCCAGAGCCCTGCCAGCAGCAGACCGTAGCCGGGCTCGTTGAAGTATTCCGGCTCGAGATATTCACTGGACGGAGGCGGAATGTCCTCGAGATCAACCAGGGTCGAGGTCGAACGCCATGTTTGGAGGATGGTCGAGATATGCTGCTGATTGACAACCAGACCCCTGCCGTTCAAAATATTTCGGGCAAGCTCTCCTTGCACAACAAATGAAGCGTCAAGCTCGAGGCTGTTATATTTCAGGGCTAAAACGGTAAGCCGGAGCAACAGTCCGCCGATGATAATCAGCAGAACACCTCCGTGTCCTTTGCGGAGAAAAGGGATCATCATGCGGTGCCGCGTGTTCCCCAAAAGAGTGCAAGCCTGATGACCATGCTCCTTGTCAATTCTTGCGGGCTTTCACGGCAACATTGATCATCAGCTTGCCCAAAGACGATCGACCGAATCGATCCAGGAAGGTAAGAAGCGTGTGGAAAAGTTTCCATTGGAAGGGGAAGAGGTGAAACCCTCGCATTTCAAGAACCCCAAGACGGTTATCGATACTCCAGGTTTGAAGATCTGGCCATCGGACCCAGTTTTCATATCCCTTATATCGTCGAATGTTCAATGCGTTCGCCAGAACAACTGAAAAGTGCCACACCTTGTTCGGTGTCGTCAAGACAAACAAACCATTCGGTTTGACAACTCGCGCCAATTCTCGAAATGAAATGCGTGGATCGGATGTATGTTCCAGCATTTCGGAGCTCACGACGACGTCGAACGTGTGATCGCGAAAACACAGGTTCATTGCTGTCCCTGCCACCAAGAGGGAATCGACTTTCTTGGCTGTCTCCTTGAGAAGACCCACTCCGAGGTCGAGTGAAACGACGTTGGCACCACGCTGTGCCGCCTTCTTGCTGAACCATCCCGTACCGCAGCCTGCGTCGAGCAAGAGTTTGCCGCTGAGCGATTCAGGCAGAAGTTCATCGAACACGATACGAACTCGTTTCGAGGTGTCGTACATATTCATGGTGGCATCGAATTCCGAAGCGATCCCTTCGTAGAAGAATGTTTTATCCGACGACTCTGAAGCTTTAACGGACATCGCCCACGTCTCCGACCGTCGATTGCACGATGTATCGAGGCCGATGTTTCACTTCCTCGTAGAGTTTGCCAAGATACAGTCCGACGATGCCGAGTGTGATCAATTGAACGCCGCCCAGGAACAAAACGGCAACGAGAATCGATGCCCATCCCGGAAGAGATTCGGTGGTAAAGAGGCGCATATAGAGGACATAAAACGCATAGAGAAAACTCAGCGCGGAAACGATGAAACCGAAATAAAGGGCGATGAGTAGAGGCGTGTCGGAAAACGAAGTGATGCCATTCACAGCGAGCTGCAGCATTTTGCGCAACGAGTATTTGGTCTTCCCGGCGTGGCGACTGCTTGCATCATAAGCAATGGAGGTTCTTTTGAATCCCACCCAGTGAATGAGGCCACGCAGAAAAAGACTCCGTTCCTCCATCATCATGAGTTTATCAACGACGGGACGAGAGATCAGTCGGAAGTCGGCGGTGTTTGACGGCAAATCGACGTTCGCAATGCGGCTCATCAATCGATAAAACAATTTTGCCGCCGCAAGTTTAAAACTTGAGACATCTGGAGTATCCCGCCGGATCGTGTATACGACGTCGTGCCCTTCATTCCAATGTTTTATCATGTCCGGAATCAGCCGGGGAGGATGCTGCAGGTCGGCGTCCATCGTAATCACGGCCGCGCCCTGAGCAGCCTCGATACCGGCTATTAAAGCTGCCTGGTGCCCAAAATTTCTTGAAAACGAGAGGGCTTTTATTCGTTTGTCTTTTGAGGCAAGGTGTGTGATGATCTCCAATGTTCCGTCAGTGCTGCCGTCGTCCACGAAGATCATTTCAGCTTTGTAGGGTATCGATGCGAGGACGGAGCTAAGCTCGCGGTAAAGCTCGGTAAGACTCTCGGCCTCGTTGTAGGCCGGGATGATGATCGACACGAACCTGGGTTTCCTTTTATAGTTCTTCAAACAAACCTCTTTCAGAAAGTCCGGAGTAAGTTCTCATTTTGTCAAAATATAGCCCCTTTTTTGGATGATTGCCACGGATGATACGCTGGTCTCAGTCGGATACGGAAAGAATCAGGCCTTGTCGCGGAGAATCAGCATGTTTGTTTTTGCGGGGGCCTGGAGCCTTTGTTGGAGGGTCAGCGTTTGTTTTTTCTTTCTCACTCCGTAACTCGGCGAATACCAAGTTTCCGTTTGCGAAAAGGCGCCGACATCAGCCTGGATTCGGTAGCGGTTTTTGGGCGACCTGGCGTGTACAGTAGTTGAATCGATGATTTCCAACGTGATGGAAGGAGCAAAATGCAGAAAGTTTTCAACACTGTGCTGACCTTTTCCATCGAAGAAATCAGTGATCTTAAGCTGGAAGATCTTCTTATCCAGTTCAAATCTGCGCCGGTGTACAAGAGGATGAGGCAGGGAAGCGTAGGCGCGGTGAGATGCTTCCAGCACATCAAGAGCCTCAGAGGTTTTCCACTCGTGGACCAGGGGGTTCGTGTCATCCTTGAGGATCATCCAAAGGCCAACGAATTTCGCGGTTTCTTTCTTATCAACCATCACGGTGTTGTGTGCCCGGACGCCGCGCAACTCTTGTCTGGCGGCAACATCGGATGTGTACGCATAGGTCCCCGAATCCACGATGATGGACTCCCCGTCGTTCCAGAGTTCAAAGCTGAGCGTATCATTGTGGCCATGCCCGCCCAGCCCCCTCATTCCGAGGTCTCCCGCATCGATCATGACATGCAGTCGTTCGCTCCGCATGATGTAAAACCCGCCGTCCGGAAATGCACGGGATGTCAACGGTTTCGAATCGTCTCTCAATCGCTGGGATGTTTCGAAACCTTCTCCCCCGAGCAGCCAGAGGGCATCCTGAGAGAATTTCCCAGCTGCTTGCGCAAGGTCCGATCGTTCAAACAGGATGGATCCAACGGACAGGGTATGGCGGTGGTCATTAATGTCATCTTCTGACAGATAACGAAATAGCCGCCCGTCGTCGGCATCGCCAAAAAGAGGAATAGAGCCGTCCGACCGTGTGTAATGTTGCACGTACTCAAACATCTTCTCGAGTCGTTGCATAAATGCTGTCGGCATGGAAATTTTGTTGATCCGGCACAGAATGGTCGGCGTATAAAAGAGTTCAAGAACCAACCGCTGGTAACTCGTCGATTTCTCGTAGTCCACGCCATCGGGATAAACTTCCTGTTCCATTTCTTCTTGCAAAGAAGGAACCGCCCATCCGAGCCATCGTTTGCCAAACTCTGTGTCCTGAAAGAATATCCCTAAGAAAATCAATCCAACAATATCCGAGAGGAAATGATTGCTGTTTCTCCATGAGTACTCGAGATGATTCTCGATGAAGCTCCCATGAACATACAGGCTTTTGAGAAAACGAAGCCAGAACGATGGAGTCAATGAAGGCGACTCACAAAAAAAATAGTAGCCCGCAATCCAATTCGCAGCCCGGATGGCAACTTCCATCCCAACACTCCAGTTGACGCCTTTGCCTGGCGGATTGTTTTCAATCCAGCTTTCCACTAGTTCGACGAACTTCATGGGGTATTGCTCGTTGCGTGTGAGCCAGTACGCTTTTCCCAGCCACCAGACCTGGTGAAAGCGGCTCAATTCCCATGGGACCTTTACGTCGGAGGGGTTGCCGAGGTCGAGGAGATCGAGTTTTCTTCCTGAGTCTAAAGGCCACACCTTCCCGCTTTTGAAATCCTGGTGCCAGTTGATTCTGTTGCCAAGGGAGGTCTTCGGAGAGCCAAGGGTTTGAAAGCGATTGTTCAGAACGTCTTCCGCTTCCGTGAGGACATCTTCGTGGTTTTGGGTTCTCGTCAGAAGGTTTAAAAAAAAGTCCTTTTGGTTGCGGGGATGAAAGAAAAAGCGCAGTCTGACCTTTGGGTGAAACGAGGCGATGAAGTCATCCGCAGATCCTTGAAACCCACACCGTGAAAGGAAATCCTGGTCGCTCAACCGGGTCAGTCGCGGACGTGTAAAGTGTTCCCAGATGGACGGCTTCACGATGCGGTGTACGACAAGTCGTGAAACGGTTCTGGGGTTTTGGAAGCGAAGGAGGTTCATCCTGTGATCAGGCAATCCTGTTTTGACAAACGGAAGGAGGAAAAGGAGTCCCTGATGCCAAACTAGCGGAGGTGTGTGGAGGGGACAAGGCTCTTTGGAGGTTCAGGCTTCATGAATTTTGCATGTCGCGAGATCGTGGCGTCGATGAGTTTGAGGTTCCCTTTTGTCCAATGGACTGTACTCTTTAAGCCGTCCCTCAGGGGAACGCCAGCAACAAAACCCAGGTCGCGTTTTGCCTTTTCTGCGCTGCCAAAACGCTTTCCCGAGTGGTCCCATGGACGCTTCGGCATGAATTCGACGCCAGCACGGTTTTCCGCAAGCTCATTGATGGTTTGCGCGAGCTCAAGGATGCTCGTTTCCTTTCCGGTGGCGATATTATACACGTCTCCCGGTTTTCCTTTGAGGGCGCATGCGATGAGCCCACGGCAGATGTCGTCAACGAAAATGAAGTCGCGTGTTGGAACCCCTTCATTTTCAACCGGAAGAGGCATCGCGTGCAAGGCTTTGTAAACGAATGTCGGTGTCACATTGCGCCACACGGTGGCGGGGGTTCCTCTCCATTTTCCCGCACCAAGAATTTCACCGGGACCGTAAACATTCTGAAACCGAGCGCGCACAGTCGGGAGCCCGTGCTGGCGATGAAAATACACGGAATAGAATTCGCCGACCACTTTCGAAATGGAATACGGGCTGTCCTGCACGATTCCGATCGGAGCGTCCTCGGTCGTTGGACGCGCATCGTCGAAGGTTTTTTCCGCAACGGAGCATCCCGCCGAAGAGTACACCAGCTTCTTGATCCTCCGAAAGTCCTTCATGTGATTTAGAAGCTTCAACGTGGTGAGCGTGTTGTTCTCATGGTCGGCCAGGGGGTCATGGATGGAGCTCTGATTACCGTGATACGTCGCGAGGTGAAACACGAAATCGAACCCATCTTCCATTCTCCGGAGAATCGAGTCGTCCGTGATAGAGCCCTGAAAAAATTCAACCCGGTTGTCTTTGGGGACAGATTCCGGTTCGGATGACATCAGGTTGTCGACAATGACAACCCTGAGGTTTGCTTGTTCAACGAGAATCATTTTTGCGAGATTACTCCCGACAAAGCCCGCGCCTCCAACGATCAAGATATGCTGACCGGCAAAACTCATTCTCGGATTCCCGTCAGTGTTTCGAGTTTTCCATCTTCAGGTGAGTGAAGGTCTGGGTGATGCCGTATTTCTTGTACCACTCGATCGCCGACCCAACTCCCTGGTTTAAAGGAGTCGTGACGCGCCAGTCGAAATCACGGTTCGTTTTGGAAGGGTCGAGCAGAATGGTGGGAGCATCATCCGCGCCCCTTGGCCGGACCTCGACATCCTTTTCCAACTTGATGGCAAGAGCCTGCACGGTTGCGTCAAACAGTTCTTTGATGGAATAATCTCCGCCGGAGGAGATATGGTAGAAACCTTTTTCACCTTTCCCGTCGATGGCCATCATGACGACGTCCACGAGGTCGTTGATGTAGATGAAATCCCGGCGGGTGTCCATCACAAAACAGGGCTTGGAGTTCGTGAGGCGATGAAAGAATGTCGGAAGCGGTCCGCTCAGATTTCTGGGGCCGTAGGCGTTGGCAAGCCGAAACGAAATAAAATCCGACCCGCTGATTTCAATGTAGTGTTCCCCGGCAGTCTTGCTGATGGCGTAGCTGCTGTTTTCGGGCCGCCTCGGATGCTTCAACGTGATGGGCTGCTCGAGCGGCTTCACGCCGTAACACAGCGCAGTCTGGAAGTAGATGAGCCGCCGCACTTTCTCCTTGGCCGACATTTGAGCCACGATTGCAGAACCAAGAGCGTTGGTCAGCGTATCTTCAACCCAGTTGCTCGGATCCTTGTAGGAGGCGGCCGCATGAATGACAACATCAGGCTTGAATTCACTAAACAGTTTCTCCATAAGGCTTTTGTTGGAGATAGTGCCCTCCACGACTTTCAATTTCGGATCCAGCGTAAGATTGTCGCGTCTTCCTGTGGCATAATTGTCGATCACAAGTACATTGTCTCCCCGTCGCAACAGTCTGTCGGCGAGATGGGATCCGATGAAACCCGCGCCGCCGGTAATGAGAATTCTCATGTTACAATACCTCAACGTTTTTGAGCATGTGTCTGTATTCAGCCGCTTTGTCGTGAAACTCCTGCTGCCACAACTCGAGGCAAAGGAGTCCCCAGATTTTTCTTCCAAACTTGGGTTCCGAGTTCATTTTGTCGAGCACTTTCCTGTTATTGATCAAGCTGCGATTCTGGGCTTTTTGTGAGGAGAAGACATCATGAACAAAGTCTCTCGCTCCGGTACTCATCCACTCGTTGATGGGCGTCGGGAAACCCATCTTATCTTTTCGCTCGACAATCCCCCTGGGTAAACTCGGGCCCAGTGCTTTCAACAAAAGATGCTTCAGTGTTCCATCCTTGAATTTCACGTTCGAAGGCACGGTCGCTGCGAATTCAACAAGGGGGTGATCGAGGAACGGGACTCGCGACTCCAGTCCATGCGCCATGCTGACACGGTCTTCGACATGCAACAGCGCGGGGAGAAGCGTTTTGAAATCAAAATGCGTCATCTTGTCGAAATAGGATTCTTTCTGCACGTTCTGACCGTTGAAGATGGAGCGAAATGTGTCGAAGGGAGAATACTTCCCCAATAAATCCCAGTTGACTTCATCGCTGAGCATGGGAGAACGATTCACAAGCCGGAAATAACGTTTATCCATCTCGTCAAACAAACCTTCCCGCCAGAATTCCTGGAGGAGCGGTTTGTAGTTGTGCAGGGCTGTGAGGTTGGGGATAATGGATTCATATGTAACGATGAAGTTGCCGTTGTTCATCGTCCCGTCGATGGCAGCCTTGATACATTGCTCAAAATATGCAATAAGATAACGTGTGTAGCCGCCAAACGTCTCATCTCCGCCTTGCCCGCCTAACACGACTTTGCGATGTGCCCCCGCCATTTTCGAGACCATGAACTGAGGAAATGATCCTGGACCGGCAACCGGAACATCAAGATGATAAATGACCTTGCGAATGTTCCCGATAAAATCATCCAACGTGATGTCCGTCTCGTGCAGCTCAAACCCGCACTGCTCCGAAAGCATACGGGCATAACGACTCTCGTCGTAATCCTTGCTAAACGAAAATTTCCCATGGAATCCGAGGAGGGAACCGCCGGCGTGCTTGTGCGCCATCGCTGCCACGACGCTGGAGTCCATGCCGCCACTGACGTACGCTCCAACAGGAACGTCGCTCCGAAGATGAAAATATACTGAATCCGAGACCAGTTCTCGGATCCTGTCCTCAAAATATTTGCCCGTACGAGTCCAGTCGAGGTTATAGTAAACTTCCCAGTATCTCTTTTCCTCGACGGAACCCTTCCGGACGGTCAGGCTATGTCCCGGCAGGAGCTCTCTGACGCCTTTGAAAAGCGTTTTTCCGGCGAGACAGAATTGAAAGGCGAGATAATCCTTCAGCCCCTCGACGTCAGTCCCAATTTCCGGAAGAAACGGGATCAGCGCCTTCATCTCTGACGCGAAATACAGGAGGTCTCCCACGATGGAGTAATAGAACGGTTTTATTCCAAAGCGATCTCGCGCGCAGAACAAAAGCTGCCGAGATTCATCCCAGATTGCAAATGCGAACATCCCGCGCAAATGGTGCACACACTCCGGCCCCCAGCGCTGGTAAGCCAGGAGGATTACTTCCGTATCAGAGTTTGTCGTGAAATTCTGGACGCCCAGTTCACTCCTCAACTCCTTGTAATTGTAGATTTCTCCATTGTAGGTAATCCAGTTGCCCGCCTTGTCTTTCATCGGCTGGCTCGCTGCATCGCTCAAGTCGATAATCGTCAAACGGCGATGAGCAAACCCGGCATGGGCATGCGGATGCTGCCAGATGCCCTCACCGTCCGGGCCGCGATGCCGGATGAGATCGTTCATGACCGAGAGTTTTCGGTCAAGATCTTGGATAGGAGTCTGACTAAGGCTTATCGTCCCTGCGATTCCACACATATGGCGGGCTTCATTGCCTGAGAAAATGAAACAATCGTTTTCATAAGGTAAAAAAAAATCGGGAGACTTTCAGAGGAAAGAATTGCTCTTAGGAAGGCTGCTGATTACTCTGGACGGGAAGGGTCTTTCCCCGGAGCTTCCAGACAAAAGGTTTTATCGATTTCTTGTAAAACTGGATCATCCGGTCGCGTCCGGGAAAACGGAGAAAAATCAGAGTAAGCATAAAGGCACGCATTTCCCTGACGAGTCTTCCTTTTTGGAGGGCCGCAGCCACGCGTTGCGTCGTTTGCTCATCGATGGTCTCTTGAATTCCTGACAATGAAAGCTCCTCGTCGTATCCACGAATGAATTCCCTATAGCTGAATTTGCCGGACGCGATGAGATCACGATAGGCATTTTCGGTGAGAGTGCGTCGTACGCTGTTGTCTTTGAACAGGCGAATGACCTCATCAAAATTCGAAAAATCCTTCTTCAACGGAATATAGTGCACCATTGGCTGAAGAATGCCGGTATATCGCCCCTCGAAGAGGATCTGACAAACTCTGAACGCAGCAGCCTCAAAATGTCTCGGACTTATTGTCCTGTAGAACACATTCTCTTCAAGCGGAGCGAGGATTTTTTCTTCAACTTCTTCAAATGTCACAGCAAGGTTTGTTCGCAGGGTCTCTTCACAGGCGAGACGGACGCTGTCATCAAGGTCGAAGACCGACACACCCGCCTCAACACCCAGGAAACCTTTGCAGTTTGCAACGAAGCGATACCAATCAAGTCCGTTGAGCCGCCGGTGTGCGCCGGGTTTGACATCCAGCACCAAACCCGATTCGGATGCGCACCTTTCAAACTCGGTCGCTATTGCAGCTTTTTCCTGACCTCCTCTGCCCATGCGAAACGGCAGCCTGCGCGCCCGATATCCAACATCGATTTCCCGTTGATCATCCGGTTTCCCGAGTCGCTTTGCAAGCTCGACAAGACCGTCATCCACATAGCCCGTGAGCGTATGATGGAAGCGCTTTACTGAAGTTCTTTTCCGGTACACAGTGTTCCAGTCGTCCGGCTCGAGCAGCGTGAACACGCAATCGACATTCAGTCTGTTGAGCACATCGAACCGTTGCGGACAGAACTGGTACTCATCCTGAAAGAAGACAATCTTGTAGCTTTCCCGGCATTGTTCGACATAGTGAAGAAATTCCCTGCCGAGCCGGAACGGATAATCTCCGAACATGGAATAGTGCATCACGATGGCCCGAAACCGCAGTTCTCGGATTCCCGGAGGTAATCCCAATTCGACATTAATACCCCATGTCTTGAATCTGGAAAGTCTTAGGAAAGCGTTCACATGCTCCATGATCGTCGGGGCTTCGTTCCGGATATAATGATGATACAGGAGGAGAGTTCCGTTCACTGTGGTCATCGGAGTCATTTCGTCCCAACAATGTACAGGTCAAGTCCGGCTGACCGGCCGAGGATTGTGAGCAATACCGAGCGTGGAATGATGGGGAATCCACTAACCGAGATTTCGTCGCAGTTTTCCTTCGAAATCGCAAAGGAGGAAAAGCCGGAGAACATTTTTCTTAGGTGGCGTGTCGAGGTGAATACAGTCTGTGGTGCCGGAGTTCCATCAAGTCGCGAGTCATAGACCCTTCGCTGCTTGAACTCCACCGCGTTGCCTTCGCCGAAGAACGCCGAGGCCGTCTTGAGAGGCCATCGCAGCCATTGTCGATAGGAGAATTGATTATAGACCATAGCCAGCAAGCGTCCTCCAGGCTTCAGCACGCGGCGGGATTCCCCCACACACTTCTCGACATTTCCGGTGTGGTGAAACACACCAATCGACACAACGGCATCGAATGATTCATCCTCAAAAGGCAACTGATGCGCCGAAGCCTTTGTGGCAGATCCTCGAAGCCCGTGCATCCCGATCCGGTGGTTCATCATTTCAACAGGACCCATCGAGATGTCCACTCCGACGTACTCGGCTGCGCTCTCTGCAAGTTTCTGTCCGAGCGTGCCATATCCGAGGCCAATTTCAAGGATCCTCTTGCCTTTTACGTCAGCACGGGCCACATAGGATGCCAGATACGGATAAAGGCGAAAATACGCTTCATCGAAACGCCGGAGTGACTGTTCGGTATAGTCGGTGATGCCAAGACGCTGGGCGAGAAGCGTTCCGCAAAGTTCTTCCCAGAACTTCGTATTCTCACGGTCAATTTCCGTTTGTGACTTCATACTGGCTGCTTCGATAAGAGGCCAGTCAATGAAGAAAGGGCCGTCCGGCGTTCTTCCTTCCTGACAAAACCAAACCAGAATATAACGCTGAGCATCGTAGCCGCAATGATCGCGATCGCGATTTCCATGGCCAATGGAAGACTTCTCGAAATGAGCGATGTCGCTGCAACCGCAAAATAGAATATACCGAACCGCGCCACGCGCTCCCAGTCGTATTCCACGCGCAAATATTGCTCACCGCGCCAGACGTTCCACAGGTGTTGGAGCCAGGTCATCAGGAAGAAACCCATCACGAGCGAGATTCCGGCGCCAAGAACCCCGGCGGCCCGGATCAAGGTAAACATAACCCACGCTCCAAGTACAGCCGCAACACCTTGAACGAATGTGACTTTCGGTACCTCTTTTGCGAAATAAACCGGCGCGAGAAACAGACTGAAGATTCCAATGAAGTATTGCGCTGTTGCGGTCATTCCGACGACTGCATATGCCCCGTGGAAAGCCTGCTGAGTCATGATCATGACAACCGGCCGGGCGGCAATATAGAAGAATAGACTCAATGTTCCGAAACCGAGGACATAGTAGCTGAAAATCGAAGCAAACAGGGGGCGGGCTTCGTCTTTTCTTTCAGTGAACGAGAGGAAGTATGGCATCCATGCGCTCGTGAATGCCGAAACGAGGATGTTCATGGCAAAGCCCAGATTATACCCAATCGTGTATACCCCGACCGCATCCAACCCATCAAAGTACCTGAGAACATATCGATTCCCCTGCTGAAGCACAAACAAGAATGCAAAACCAGGAATCGTAGCGACGCCGATTTTCATCAATGGGGAGATAAGAGAAGAATGAAAAGACATCCGCGTTGACGGAAGCACTGAAGCGAAAAACAAAATGAACGTGGCGGCCTGCCCGATTAATCCACCTTCCACAAATCCGAGAATTCCACGCTCAAGAACCACGACCATAATCACACTGCTCAAGATCGACAGGAACGTGGAGACAGCGGAAATGGCAACGTAAAGTTTCGCACGTTCTTCAAACTGAAGACGCAACCTGAATGGCGTGGCGAGAATCGTGCAGCCGGCGCTCAGAAGGGAAAGGACGATCAATCGTTCAAAGCCCGGATCGCCAAACGCTGTCATGCTCAACCAATCCCTCGCCGTCCAACCCAAAACCCCCATGACTGTTGTGCTGGCCAACAATGCTGCAAAAGCAGTCCACACAATCGCATCTTTTCTCCGGCGGTCATTGAATTCGAAATACACGGCTCCGAAAGCGGCTCCGAAGCCCAGCGAAAACACAGGGATGACCAGGAAGACAATCAATCCTAGGATTCCGCTGATGCCGAAGTCTTTCGGGGAAAGATAGGATGTGAAGACCGGAAGTAACAGGAAGCTGATCGTACGGTTCAGCACTTCTCCCAGGCCGTACACAAAGACCCCTCCAAACAGTCTCCGCAATTCCTGTCTCATCGGAGCCCGGTCGGAGGGGAATGTTCCCCGAGGTTTTTGAAGGTCACAAGACTACTGGTGGTTTACTTTTCAATTTCCTTCGTGCACACAACAGTGTCTCCACTTTTCGAATATTCCCGGGTACATTTTGTACATCCGGATTTCTCTGCGGAAAAAACGAGCTTTGCACCGCATCGGCACATCCAACCGACGATCTTTCCCGGGCTGCCAACAATCAATGCGTAGTTGGGAACGTCTTTCGTTACAACGGCGCCGGCTCCGATAAATGCGAATTGTCCGATCTCGTGTCCGCACACGACCGTCGCATTCGCGCCGATGGACGCCCCGTATCGAACGGGCGTCGGTTTGTAGTATTCGCTCCTGCGCTGGGGGAATTCGCTCCGTGGGTTCGGCACATTGGTAAACACCATGGAAGGACCGCAGAACACGTAATCTTCAAGTTCTACGCCCTCATAGACTGACACGTTATTCTGAATCTTGACGTTGTTCCCGATCCGGACGTTGTTCCCCACGTTCACGTTCTGACCGATGGAACAATTCTTCCCAATCGTTGTTCCTTTTTGAATGTGAGAAAAATGCCAGATCTTCGTCCCTTCACCGACTTCAACGTTGTCATCGACGTATGAACTTTCGTGCACGAAATAGTTTTTAGGGTTCTCTTGCTTCATATTATGATTGATTCCTCGATATACTTTTGTCCGCAGATTCTAGGATGCGTAACACTTTCAGGCCTTCTTTCGCGTCTGTCAAGGGAGTTTTTCTTTTCTCGACGCATTCAATGAAGTGCTCGAGTTCCAGTTTCAGCGGTTCTCCCCGTTCGGTGGGCACCACAATGTAATCAGCTTTTTGTGCAACGGGTGTTTTGCCGTCTTTCCACTCAATCTTGTGTGGATACAGGAAGAGTTTCTCCTGGGACATGTCGTCAAACACTGCCATCCCATGAGACCCCACCACGACCAGTTTTTGTTCCTTAAACGGATGGAGCCAGCTCACAAAGATGTGGCCTTTCACGCCGTTTTTGAATTCCAACGCTGTCATAGTGGTATCACTCACTCCTTCATTTAGATACGCACCGCCAAAAGCCGACACCTTTATCGGTTCCTCTTCAAGGAGTGAGAGGATTACCGAAATATCGTGAGGAGCGAAACTCCAAAGGATATTCTCTTCGGTCCGCAACTTTCCGATGTTGAGCCGGTTCGAATAGATATACTGGATCTTGCCCAGCTTGCCTTCCGCTACAAGAGACTTCAACTTCCTCACCGCCGGATGATACCGGAGAACATGACCTACCATGATAATCTTTTTCATCTTCTCGGCAAGTGATACAAGCGCCTCCCCCTGGGCCACGTTCAACGCAAGAGGCTTTTCGACAAACACATCTTTCCCCGCGAGAAGAACCTTTTGCACAAGGTCAAAATGCGAGCTGGCGGGTGTTGCTATCGCAACGGCCGTTATCTCCTTGCTTGTAAACACCTCTTCAGAAGAAGTAACAAACGCGACGTCGGGGAACTCCTTCTTTCGTTCAGCGATGATTGCCGGACTTGTGTCGCACGCAGTCCGAAGAACACCGAGGCTGTGAAAGTTCCGCAAAAGGTTCTTTCCCCAGTAACCCAACCCTATCAGTCCAATCTCAATCTTGTTCATCTTAGATGGAAAAGATATCTCTGAGCATCGTAACAATCAGTTCGGATGTGGTGCCATCGCCGTAATGGCTTTTCTGTTGTTTCCGCACCGGGAGAGATCCCGTGTAGTTTTTGTAAAGAATATTCCATCCGTCTTCGAGTGTCTCGACCCACTCGGTTTCATCGCGTAAAGTGATGCACGGGATTTTCAGCCAATACGCCTCTTTTTGCATGCCCCCGGAGTCTGTCAACAGCATTGTGCTGTGTTGCAGCAACAGAAGGTTGTCGAAATATCCGGCTGGATCAATGACACGAACGTTTTTGGAAAACTTTTTTCTTGTGGAATCGTACGTGTGCCGGGTCCGAGGATGCATGGGGAAAATCACAGGTTTTCCATTTGTCGTTTCACTGATGAACGAGACGATCTCGGCCCACCGCTGAGATGAGTCCGTATTTTCGGCGCGATGCAGCGTCAAAAGATAATAATCTTTTCCCTCAAGGTTCAGTTGTCTTATAATATTCGATTTTTCCTGAGCTATTCGCAGACTCTGCTGCAATACCTCATACATGATATCTCCGCAATTCACGACGAGAGAGGAGTGAATGTCGCTCCGCTGCAGAGTTTTCCTGGCTTCAGACCAATCGACCGGTCGGCAATGCTCTCCCCCCAGGAGGATGTTCCTGAACCCCTCGCGCTCCAAGATTCCCGCCGCGTGGATGCTGGGGCAAAACAGAAAAGAAGAAACGCGGTCCGTCAAGATCCTGTTGATTTCTTCAGGCATGGTCATGTTGTAACTTCGGAGACCTGCTTCCACGTGCGCGATGGGTATTTGCATCTTTGCAGCAGTCAGTGCAGCACCGAGCGTTGTATTTGTGTCGCCGTAGACCAAAACGCAATCGAAATGCTCTTGCAAGAGCACGTCTTCAATCTTGGTGAGAAGATGTCCCGTCTGAACAGCGTGAGAGCCCGACCCGACACCGAGATGATGCGCCGGTTCGGGGATTCCCAGTTCGTCAAAAAAGACTTTTGACATCTCGTAGTCGTAATGCTGGCCCGAATGAATCAACACGTGTTCGATGGCTTCGCCGCTCTGACGATTGAGGTTCTCAACCGTCCTGGCAATCGGGAAACATTTGATGAACTGTGGACGGGCACCGACGATGCTTGCAAGACGAACTGGCATGACCGGCTAATCGATGATTCTGTGGACTGCGCGTGCCGAGTGGAGGGAAAAGCGCGGATGTACAGTCAGGAGCTTGGTTAATCTAATGCGATTCCCAGGAATACGAGACTGAATCACTTCTCTCCTTTAATGACCATCCAGAAGCCGCACATTTGGGCCAGGAAAGCCTGGTTTGCAGCGTTGATGATTCCAGGATACCTCTTCCGGATTGGATCGCACAGAATTGTCGATACATTTCTGAATCGACTGAACATCTTTTTCGCATTCGACCGGCTGTACGCCTTGCCCAGGGGATTCATTTCGCCATCGTACACACGAACCCAGTCTTCTGCCACAGGCAACCCGTGGTCCCTGCTTTTCCCCGACAAAACATGCAGCGGAATTCCCAGCCACATATGCATAGAATTCTTGTGGTAGAGCATGATGATAATTCTTCCGCCCGGTTTCAGAACCCTGTAAACCTCATCGATGGCTCTCTGAGTGTTCGGCGTGTGGTGAAGAACGCCGAAGGAATACACGGCATCGAATGATCCATCCTCGAACGGCAGGCGTTCAGCATCCGCCATCTGCGCGTCGACCGGTAATCCTTCTAGCGCAAAACGTTTTTTGACGAGCTCGATGCTTCTGGGCGTGAGGTCGACTGCAGTGACGCGAGCCCCGCCGCGCGCAAATTGAAGCAAGTCTGTCCCGAGTCCGCAGCCTATTTCCAGCAGTTTCTTTCCCTTGAAGCGGTCGAATTCCATAAGTTCTCGCATGAACGGCTGGGTCTCGTAGCGGTGTCGCTCGACATTGTCGAAGAACGGTTTCGATCCCCACTCGAGGTCTGTAAACTGCGTGCCGCAGGGGTTTGAATTCCAGTACTCCCGCACCTCCGCCTTCAAAAGCTCGTTGTCGATGTCGGAACTCATCTTATCGGTTAAAAACTCTTTCCCTCAATCCATGTTTCATGCCACAGCGTCAAGTTCAACAAATTCCACATGCTGTTCCCCGCCTCCCGGCTTCCATTTTGGTTCCTTTGAATCAACCCGGATACAAAATCTTTGCAGAAGTAATCCTGCCGCATCAGCTCGGAACTCGTCAGCTTGGCTTTCGCAAATGACGCCCAGTCGGTTCGCAACCATTCGGTGATGGGGGCGGCAAAACCCTGTTTCTTGCGGTGGATGATATTGTTCGGGATAATGCCCTCAACGGCTTTTTTGAGGATGTACTTGGATTTCCCGTTTCTGATTTTCATAGAGGCTGGAATCTTCATCGAGAATTCTACCAACCGATGGTCGAGGAATGGAACACGCGCTTCAACGGACGTGGCCATGGAGACTTTGTCCACGCGCATCAGGAGTAGCTCGGGAAGTCGATGCCTGAATTCCAGATAGATCATCCGTTTCAGGTAATCTGCATCGGGGTCACAACGGAGCACGTCCTGATGCCAACGTCGGGCAAACGACGCAGTCGAGGAACCGGGGTATGTCATTCCGTTATACAAAAGGCGCTTGTGCGTTTCGGTAAAATTGATGGCTCCGCCCCAGAAAAATTCATCGCCGTCCACGGCCTTTCGGATGTAATCCAATGCAAGGTAATGATGAGTCGGTCTCAGGACGGCTTCCGCTGCTCGATACAGAGCAGTTCGAGCAAACCCGGGGAGTGCTGCATATCGCTTCCAGATGGTGTTGTAGAAGCTGAGTTCCCTCAGCATCGACTGGTAGCCTGCAAACTGCTCGTCGCTGCCTTCTCCCACCTGCACGACAATTGTTCCATTGTCCCGGGCCAGCTTCGAAACAAAATAGAGGGGAATGCAAACTGGATCCGCGAGCGGTTCATCCTGATGATAGATGAGCTTCGGAAGAAATTCAAATGCATCCTTCTGGTCGATGATGATCTCGTGATGATGTGTCTTGAATTCTTTTGCTATTTGACGCGCAAACTCGAGCTCGTTGTACTTCTCCAAGTCCCTGAATCCCACGGAAAATGTATCCACCGGCTTGTTCATCAATTCTGCCATGAGCGCGACGTTCGTGCTCGAATCTATACCGCCGCTCAAGAACACGCCGAAAGGCACGTCGCTCATCATTCTATCTTTGATGG
>CAYIBG010000015.1:0-19632 GCA_964361365.1 uncultured Ignavibacteriaceae bacterium
TTGTAAATCGCTTTCACCGTCGTGGTGATTTCGATGGAATTCTTCCCCGTTTTGAATTGGCAATCCACGAAATCAACGGGGATGGGGTGACAGTACGGAATGATCTGACTCGTGTTTTTTGCGGCCTGTATCGCAGCTACCTTGGCAACCGGAAACGGGTCTCCCTTGGGTATTTTGCCGTGACGAATGAGCTCGATGGTTTTTGGTGAGACCTTGATTGTCGCTTTGGCGACAGCTGTTCGGAGGGTTTTTATCTTCTGAGAGATGTCGCGCATTAGGAAAGTATCATGCTAGCATCTCCATGATAAAAGTTTTTGAGGAAAGAACAAAACGGAATGAGGTATCGCATACCTACAACGGTCGTCTCCATACTCCCCCGCGCCAAGTGCCGGCAAACAGATAACTGCCACTGGCTGTTAGAGAGTGGACTCGAGTTGTTCCGGTTGCCGCCCGCAAAGGCTCCAAACCTGAGTTGAACTGAGTCCAGCTTATCCCGCCGTTGGTGGAAACGAAGATTCCCTCGCTCTCAGTTCCAGCAAAGAGATTTGTACCGGACACGCGGGAGGCGGGAATGGCAGCGAGTGAGAAGACTTGAATATTGGTTAGACCGGCGTTGACGGCAGTCCAACTTGTACCATTGTTCGTGGAGAGATACACCCCTCCACCGTACGTTCCTGCGAACAGATTTGTATCAAGGAGTGCAAATGCTGTGACATTCCATTCAATCCCAACCGTTTGTATCCAAGTAGTTCCCCTGTTCGTGGAGAGGAATACGCCTTGAGCGGTACCAGCAAAGATGTTAGTTCCCTTGATGACAAATGAAAAGACGCTCCTTTGAGTCAAGCCTTCGTTGACCGGAGTCCAGCTTGTACCATTGTTTGTGGAAAGGAACACACCGTCCTCAACCGTTCCCGCAAAGAGATCTGTCCCACTTGCTGCAAGAGCCCTGACGTCGAAGAAGTTGCTGGCTGCCGTGAATCCTGAATTGACCTGAGTCCAGGTTGAGCCATTGTTTGTCGAGCGATACATGCCTCCGCCCCATGTACCCGCGAAGAGATTCATTCCCCCAATCCCGTCTGACAGTACAGCAAAAGCCCGTACACCTGCTGTGGCTATCTGACCCGTGCTTGTGTTGAAATATGTAAGACCCGAACTGACGTGCAACCAGGATGTTCCATTGTCTGTGGATCGAAAAACACCCAAACCTCCACCCGCAAAGAGACTCGACCCAACGCCTGCAAACGTCCAAACCGATGAGCTGTCCAGGCTTGTTTGCTCCCATTGGATTGGCGGCGGCTGCGAAACCGTGTCATCCTTGCAGCCCGTGGCATGAGCAATAACAACAAGCATAACCAAAATCGCAATGAGTTTTCTAGAAGAACTCAACAGACTGAGTGCTCCCTGCTTTCCTACTTCATCAGCAATTATCCTCCGTAGCGTTAACGGAGGAGGACCATCTTCTTCGTCTCCACAAATTCTCCGGCGTTGAGCCTGTAGAAATACACGCCGCTTGGAAATGCCTTGGCATCCCACGTCGCTTTGTATGTCCCCGTCGGCTTCTCCTCGTTCACCAACACCGCCACCTCGCGGCCGAGAATGTCATACACTACCAATTTGACCAGTCCTTCATTCTTCACTCTGAATTCTACATTTGTAGTCGGATTGAACGGGTTGGGATAGTTCTGCAATAGTGTCCACGCTGTAGGGATAACTTCCGTCTTAGCCGTGCTTGCAATATTTCCGTCAATCGTCAGGAGCAATGCAAGGCCAGACTTGACAATTTCGGTGGCGTACGTGAAGTCCATATAGATCGACGAATCACCAGAAGAGTGATACCTGGGATTCAATTCCGCTTCAATGTTGAAGACGGCTTTGTATCCTTTCTCGTAAAACGACCAACTGTCCGATTGCCAAGCATATTGGGTCGTCACGATGGGGGTGAGGCTTGTGTATTTACACTTCAGCGCCGAATCCAAGGACGCCTCTGCTTGCGCTCCCGGATACCACACGACATAGACGGCCCTGTCAGCTCGATTGGTGTTGTAGTACCCTATCATGTCGTAGTTCTGCATCAATAAGATGTTTCGACCAGCAGCCTTGGCCTTTGTCGCGTAGTTTTGACTACCAATCAGACCGAGCTCTTCAGCTGCAAATGTTATGAATCTGAGCGTTGCTCGTGGCTTGTAACCAGACTCGATGATTACTTTCGCCATCTCGAGCACCGCAGCTGTCCCTGAAGCGTTGTCATCGGCCCCCGGTCCTCCGTAGGAGTCATGATGTGCACCGACGATAATTTCCCCTGATCCCGCGGTTCTTCCCGGGATCGTCGCCACAATATTCTTCTGCACTTTTCCGGCAGCGAGAAAGGTGTCCGCAACGACATCTGCCACACCGAGCCTGACAAAATGCCCTGCGATCCATGAAGCCACTGTATCGACGTTCGAACCGGAAGCGAAACGACCGCCAAAGGCCTCAAGCCTCCGCACGCTGGAAGCGATGGATGTATCAGACACACCGCCGAAGAGATCGGCAAGCACATCGTGTTTGATGGAAAATGTACTCTGACTTGTTTCGACATCCGTCGTGTTCGCAACATCCGAGACTCTGATCTTGCAGGAACTTGAGGGAGTGTTTGGAATCGTCCAAGGGTAGACTCTCTGAAAAGCCGGAATATGTCGTCCGATGAGCATCCAAGTATTCCCGCTGTTTGTCGAGTATTCAATCTTCACGGAATCCGCCAGCGCTGCGCTCCAACGGATGGGACGGGAGGAACCAATGAACCAATCCTCGCCTCCTTGCGGTGAAATCACAACAACCGTATCCGGCACTGAAGAGACGAGGTCACCAATAGGCCTTCGATACATTTGCGTAGCAAAAGTTGCATAAGCGCCGGCATAATTATAAACTTTCGCAATCGCTAAGACATAGCTATCCGAAAAGACGAGACTGGAAATCTCAGAAGACGGAGGAAGACCCGTGTTCACTGGCGCCCATGCGGATCCATTATTTCTAGAAAGAAAAACACCGCCAGCAGTTCCCGCAAGAACGAAAGAGGTGGGATTGTCCACCGTTCCCTCATGAGCGAGAAGCGACCGGAGGTTCCTGTCGGCCAAACCTGCTTCTGCCGGCATCCACGATGTACCACGATCCGTGGAGCGAATGATGCCCTCCCACCACTTCCCGGCAAGAATATTCGTTTTTCCGTTGGGTAATTCACTCACTGCGAAGCTGTTGATGTATTTGTGCTCATTATTCGCATTTTCCCACGTTGTCCCATTGTCTGTTGAGCGATACACGCCTGAGTATGTGGCCGCGAGAAAGGTCTTTGTGGCATCTGGAAGCACTGCGAGAGCGTCGATAGCGGGATATTCAGGCAATCCTGCGTTTGCAGGCGTCCAACCTGTCCCGGTTTTTCCTGAAAGGAAAACGCCCTTATAGGTGCCCACAATCGTGCCCGGAGCTCCCGAAGCTTGGGGAATAAACGCGAAGCAATTTGGTGAGACACCTGATAAACCGACGGTATCTGCAATCCAGTTCGTGCCGCCGTTTGAACTGAAATAGACGCCGGCCTCCGTCCCTGCAAGAACGTTCCCGCCAATTTCTCCGTCCGATGCGATACTCGAAACTACGGAGTAGTCCCAAGGATTGTATGGGCTCTTTGGAAATCCTTCATTGAATGAAGACCAGGCTATCCCGTCGTTTGTTGAGCCTAGCACACCTTCCCTGAGCGTGTAGCTACCCTTCCCCGCCCGCTCTCCCGTTACCGCAAGAATCTTGCGGACTCCGGATGTCTCAACCCTGGAAGCAAGCTTCGAATAGACTATACCGGTTATCGTCTTGGAAGTTGTACCGTAATCGGTGGAATGCAGCAGGTATCCAAGTCGTCCCCAGCCACTCCAAATGCTGGTTTGCGACACTTGAAAAATCTCCCGCCCGCGCACCGTCAATGCTCGCACGGGGGATCCGCCCAGCCGATTCCAGGTTGCCCCATTATCGGGTGATCGGACGAGACCAATACTGGTTGCCGCATACAGATACACGCCAGTCGATTCCCCGGGTCCGGCGGCCAACGCGTTGATACGCGCATAAACATTTGGGTCGTATGGAAGTATGAGAAATTCAGGCTTTGCGGCACTCCAATTGATCCCTTGATCAGAGGAAGAAAAGAGGCCTTGCCCCTCAGTCCCGGCGAACAAAAGTGATCCCTCAGGGCTCACGGCCAAAGCCGTTACGTAATTTCCACTGAGTCCGGCGGAGATCCAGCTCTCTCCACCGTCGGTAGATCGGAAGACGCCGTAGCCCGCGGTTCCGACATACAGCATTGTGCCTCCTATTGAGTATCGCCCGACAGAAACAGCACGAACTGGTACCACTCTTGTCGTATCGTATGGATACCTCGGCAATCCCTTGTTTGCGGCCTTCCACGGAAGCCAGGGAAGTCCATTTGTTGTCGTGACGTAAACGCCAGCCTCTGTGGCGACTACAAGATTCGACACGCCAGAAGGCGTCAGATATGCCACTGCACAATTTATTAATGCGTACTTGGTGCTGTCGTAACTATGCGTTGGCAGCCCGGCAGTCATGCTAGTCCAGCTGGCGCCATCGTTCGACGACAGAAAAGCCCCGCCGCCCTCCCAATCATAGGTGCAGGTTGCTGCAAACAGACTTGTGTCTGGCCCAATGTTTGGCACCAGTGCCATCTGACTTACGGTTTGATTGAGCGGCAACCCCGAATTCGACTCTATCCACACTTTTCCCCCATCGGTAGACCAATAAACGCCTTTTTCTGTCCCGACGAAGATTTTCCCACCTTTTAGCGCAACTGAACTCGGAACAGAGAAGTCTTGCCCCGCTATTCTTTGCCACTGAGCAATCGAAGAATACGGAAACGACAAAACAATCAGGATCAATCGGGAAAGAGTGCTCATGATGAACCTCCTCATGAAGTCCAAAGCGGATTTGTCTGTGTGTTCCGATTTACCTCGTCAAAACATTCATCCTCTATGGCTTTAACGGAGGAGCACCATCTTCTTCGTCTCCACAAACTCTCCGGCATTGAGCCTGTAGAAATACACGCTGCTCGGCATCTTGAAGAAACCTAACGAAATGCTGGTGAAGGCGTTAGCTCTGGCGTCGCAAACTATACAACTGGCGTTGCATTTGAGTGTAATGGGGGCCTCCTCCAAAAAGCAAATTCCGATGATCCAGCCTCGTGAGCAAAGCCAGACGTCGGAATTCTCGCCAATGTTATGCAAGCTGCGAGACAGTCCGTTCGATTTTCAACCTGCCATAGTGATAGTAGGCCGCACAGGAGCCCTCCGAAGACACCATGGGGGCGCCGAGAGGATGTTCAGGGTTGCACTCGCGACCGAATGCTGAGCATTCATGAGGTTTTTTCATCCCCTGCAACACGAGGCCGGCAATGCACAGAGGCGATTCTTCCGTCTTGATGGTTTCGACGTCGAAAATCCTTTCTGCGTCGAAATCCGAATACTTCTTGTTCAAGCGATAGCCGCTCATCGGTATCTCGCCAATGCCGCGCCATTTCCTGTCGGTGACTTCGAACACTTCGGAAAGGAGCTCTTTCGCAGGAACGTTGCCTTCTTTTCGCACGGACCGAGTGTACTGGTTCTCAACATCGGTTCGATGCTCTTCGAGCTGCTTGACCGTCATGTACACACCCTGCAAAATATCAACCGGTTCGAACCCCGTCACAACGATGGGGACTTTGTACTTGCGGGCAAGCGGCAGATACTCCTCGTAGCCCATGACGGTGCAAACGTGTCCGGCAGCCAGGAAGCCCTGCACGCAGTTATTCGGCGAAGAAAGCAACGCCTCGATCGCGGGGGGAACAAGAACGTGGGAACAGAGAATTGAAAAATTTTTGAGACCCAGTCTTTTCGCCTGCCACACCGACATCGCGTTGGCGGGCGCCGTTGTTTCAAACCCGACCGCGAAAAACACAACGTTCTTCTCCGGGTTCATCTTTGCAATCTTCACGGCATCGAGCGGAGAATAGACCATGCGCACATCCCCGCCCTGCGCTTTAACAGTCAGAAGATCCTTTGTGGAGCCAGGAACGCGGAGCATGTCTCCGAACGAAGTGAAAATGACATCCTCCCGTGAGGCAATCGCAATCGCTTTATTAATGATCTCCATGGGCGTCACGCAGACCGGGCAGCCGGGACCGTGGACGAGAGTGATTTCCGGCGGCAGAAGTTCTTCGATGCCGAACTTCACGATGGTATGCGTTTGCCCTCCGCAGATTTCCATCAGGGTCCACGGTTTCGTCGTGATTCCGCGAATCAGGCCGGCATATTTGCGGGCAACAGCTTCGTTCCGAAATTCGTCGATGTATTTCATTGCACATTCTCCTCGTCGGGATCGGGAAGTTTTAGCTCATCCAACGCCCCTTCCAGTTCATCGAAGAGCTTGAGAGTCTCGAGCGCTTCCTGCTCATCAAGTTTGCTGATGGCGAAGCCCACATGCACGATGACATAGTCTCCCACGTTGACCTCCGGCATCCATTCGAGACAAACTTTCTTTTGAATCCCGCCAAAACTGACCTTCCCCATCCTTGGCTGGACGTTCGAATCGATCTCCATCACTTTCCCGGGAATTGCGAGGCACATGTTATGTTTCCTCCTTCATGCCCGCCTGAGAGGATTCTCCAAGACTGACGGGGGTCAGTTCTTCGACTCTGGAAATCGCCACGCCGGAATCGATGAGGACAACATCTCCCACGCTTGCCTGCGACAAAAGAAGAACCGGGACGCGAACGATGGCGCCCTTCACGGTCACTTTTGCCATCGTGATGCCGTCCTCAACGTAGATTTCAAGTATCGCTCCTGAGACAAGGCTCATGCTGTGACCTCCTCATGAAATGGTTTCGTTTCTTCCGCGTGAGTTTTTGGCATTTGACGTGCAAACGCGTAGATTTGTCCGAGAGCAATGCCGCCGTCATTTGGCGGTATTCGTTGATGCCAGTAGGGGCGGATTCCGTTCTCGGTAAGAAGAGTGACGGATCGTTCAGTCAAGTATTTGTTTTGAAAGCAGCCGCCGGTGAGAACGACCCTCGTTTGTTTCGTTTTCCGGGCCACAGCCAGAATGACCTCGGCCAGCGTGTTATGGAATCTTGCTGAAATCTCGCCTAATGATTCGCCATTCTTTACATCCCTGAGGATTTCCTCAATCATCGGTGCCCAATCAACGGAATAGCGGTTTTCAGATCGTTGAATTTCAAAACCGTAAATCTTTTCGGATCGAGCTCCTTGACAAGCAAACTCAAGTTCCATCGCGGCCTGGCCTTCAAAACTCAGAGTCTGGCGCACACCGCAAATTGACGCAACCGCATCAAAGATTCTTCCTACACTGGAAGTCAGGGGGGCATTGACGCCCTTGCTCAGCATCTGAGCAATAATGAGTTTGTCGTTTTCCGAAAAGGACTGCATGGTCGAAATATCTGCACGCTGCAGCACAGAAGAACCATACATCTCAAAAAGCATTCCCAGGGCCGACCGGCGCGGTTCTTTGATTGCCCGGTCTCCTCCCGGCAGCGGAAATGGCCTGAAGTGCGCCACGCGTTCAAACGAGGTCTCGTTCGTAAGCAAAAACTCTCCTCCCCAGATGGTTCCGTCGAGGCCCATGCCCGTTCCATCCCAGGAAACGCCGAGGAGTTCGCCCTCCAGCTGGTTCTCCGCCATGCAGGAAGCCACGTGCGCATAATGGTGCTGAATGTGCGTGCACAAGGCTCCGGATTCATGCGCAAACTGAGTTGAGAGGTAGTCCGCATGGAGGTCGCAGACGATGTTCTGCGGCTCCGCTTCATAAAGACGCTTGAAATCCTCAATAACGCGCCGGAACGCGCTAAGAGATTCCTGAGTCTCCAGGTCCCCTATGTGCTGACTAACAAAGATGTTCTTATCAACGCTCAGCGCAACCGTGTTTTTCAGATGAGCTCCGACCGCCAACACCGACCTTCCGAAGGTTTTCTTCGCTTCTTCTTGTCCTTCGGAAGGTTTCATGGCAACCGGCAACGGTGCATATCCGCGGGCACGACGAAGAACAAGTTCCCTCCCAAGAAGAATCCTGACAATGGAATCATCGACGTGGCGAACAATCGGACGATTATGCACCAGGAAGTAATCGGCAATGCCCTGGAGCCTGGCAAGAGCTTCAAACCCGTCGATGCAGATGGGCTCGTCGGAAAGGTTGCCGCTCGTCGCCACGACAGGAAATCTGAGATCTCTCATGAGCAAAGCGTGCAGCGGGCTGTACGGCAGCATGATCCCCAGATATGGGTTGCGGGGGGCAATCGATTCTGCAACGGTTGAACGGGCCTCGTTGCGTTCAAGCAGCACGATCGGGGACTCGGGAGACTGTAGAATTCTTTCTTCCAATTCTGAGACCCGGCAATCTTCCCTCACATGCCGGAGACTCGGATACAACAACGCAAACGGTTTTTCTTCCCGGCGTTTCCGCGCTCTGAGACGCTTTACCGCAACGTTATTACGCGCATCTACCATGAGCTGGAAGCCGCCGATTCCTTTGAGCGCGATGACTCCGCCCCGCCGAATAACCGATGCGCACTCCTCCAATGCATCATCTCCAGAAAATACGACGTCGCCCTGTCCATCCCACAGCTCCAGCTGCGGGCCGCACACCGGGCATGCGTTTGGCTGGGCATGAAAACGCCGGCTCAACGGATCCTCGTATTCCTGCCGGCAGTCAGGACACATGATGAATTTTTTCATCGACGTGTTGGGCCGGTCGTACGGAAGCGATTCGATGATGCTGAATCGCGGGCCGCAATTCGTGCAGTTCGTAAACGGGTAACGGTAGCGTCGGTTTTGCGGGTCGAATATCTCCGCTTCACACTCGGGGCACATTGCGACATCGGGCAGGATGAGTGCGCTCTTATGCCCGTTCTTCTCGCTTTCACGAATGATAAACGATGTATAACCAACCGCGTCGAGGTACGAAGACTCGAGGCTCTGAATGAACGACCTTGGCGGTTTTTCCTTTTCAATCCGAAGTAGGAACTGGCCGAGAAGCTGTTTTTCAGCCTCCGCCTCGATGAATACTCCTTCCGAGGAGTTTGAAACCCATCCGGTCAGGCCGAGCGCCGTCGCAAGTCTATAGACAAACGGGCGAAACCCTACACCCTGGACTGCGCCGCGGATGACAACTTTGAGTCTCAATGTTGAATCAGCGGCAGGCATGTCAGGAAAGTTCTCCGGATTGGAGATTCGATACGAGCCATCCACACCATTCAGCAATCCCCTTTTTGGTCGTGCAGGACGTCTCAAAGATTTTCAGTTTTGGGTTGATCGACAGGGCATTGCCGCGGAGCGTCTCGAGATTGCACGGCACGTGAGGCAGGAGGTCCACTTTGTTGATGATCATTGCCGAAGCGCGCTGGAACATCGCGGGATATTTGAGCGGTTTGTCATCGCCTTCCGTGGTGCTCGCAACAACAATCTTCATGGACTCGCCAAGGTCGTAGTTCGACGGGCACACCAGGTTGCCGACGTTTTCAATCACGAGCAGCTCGATACCTTGAATGCTCAACTTTGAAAGAGCATCTTCGACCAGGTTTGCTTCAAGATGACAACCTCCGTTCGTCACTATCTGCACCACCGGCACGTTGAACTTTGAAACACGTTGCGCGTCAAGATCCGTCTGCACGTCTCCTTCTATGACTGCGACCTTCACATCGTTCCGGAGAAACTCAAGTGTGCTTTCCAGAAGGCTGGTTTTTCCTGAACCAGGTGAACTCACCAGATTTATGACAAATGTCTTGTTGCGGAGAAAAAATTCTCGGTTGCGTTTTGCAATCTCATCGTTTTTTTGCAGGACCTTTCGTTCGACCGTGATGACACTCATGGGAAACTCCCGACCTTGTCTTCTAACTCGATCTCAGCAACTTGAAGCTCATTTCCGGAGAGAATAGTTGTCTCAGGGCTTCCGCATAGCGTACACAATCCAAATCCGTTCTCACTCATTGAAATTTGGTCGCACTGCCTGCAATGTATGCGGAACGGGATGCGCTCGATGCGGAGCGAGGATGAACTGAGCGGCGTACCAGCAACAAGGGATTGAAAGCAGAATTCGAGGGACTCGGGTAACACTCCAGCGAGTTGGCCGACCTTCATGCTCACGGCGCGGACGTTGGGAAGTTCGTCGGCTGGGACGTTCTGTTGGACAATGTCGAGAACGCTTCTTGCGAGAGAGAGTTCGTGCATTGGGAACCGCGCTGTAACAAAAGCCGACAATCAAGGTCAATAACCGTGCCCTACAGAACCAGCCAAAACGCTATTGTTCAGCCAGTTCCTTCTCAGAACTGAGAATTCCTTCGACTTTCTCTACTATTTTTGGGAGTGATTCCTGAATTGGCTTGGAGAGGGTCGTGCGGCCCGTCTGGAGGGTTTCTATCGAAACCGTTATGAGGTGGATGTTTGGAAGGCCCCTCGTCAGTTCTGCGCATTCGATCAGATCGCGGAGACCTATGTCATGCGCACTGAGTGAGCGGGGAAAATCGCTGGAGTATTTCGGCGTCGTGACTGTGACCGTACCTAGAGGCTTGCCGTCCATGGTAGCATCGATGAGGATGATGGGGTCGTACTCGTGGAAATAAGAAAGGAGGTGAAACCCGCCGGTTCCACCATCCAGGACTTCCACGTTTGGAAAAAGAGATTCCTGCTGGAGGAGATGAGCTGCGTGGACTCCAACACCTTCATCCCCCATCAGAAGATTTCCAACTCCAAGAATAAGAGTTTTGCGAGAATCCTTCATGGATAAAGAAAAAAACTAATGAGGCGGGTGGAGAAATCGCCCGCCTCATTGTTCTTACTTGGAGCTCGTTACTTCTTTTTCGATGAACTTCCATCCGCCAACCATGGAAGACGTCACTCCGCGGCCTTCCACGTAGTCATGATAAAACACGAGGTAGACGTGAATCATGGAGAACACAATGAAAAACCACATCATGACGTGATGCCATTGGCGAACAGCGAAATCTCCGCCCATCAGAGGCACAATCCAGGCAAAAAGACCCGGAAGCCAGGAATCGCTCATGGCCCCGTACATACCAAAGCCGGTCGTGGCCTGAAAAAGGAAGGCCAGAAATGTCAGAAAATAGGTAAACCCGGCCAGAGCATTGTGTCCGAGGGACTCAAGCGGCTTAACTCTTGCCTGAAGGATATCGACTCTCAGTACATCTCCGACTTCCTTCAGCTGTTCTTTTTTATGCAGTATGAAGTTTTCCCAGCGAGCGTATTTGTTGCCGACAAAGCCCCAGTAGATTCTGAACAGGAAATTGAAGAAGAACACGAATGCAGAGACAAAATGCAGGAATCTCACGGTTCCGAACCAGTAACCGAAGGACGCTTCAGCGCCCTGCTGGATCGCCGGCGGGCTCCCGATGAGGTATCCTGTAACAGCAAGCGTGCCGACGACAAGCGCGTTCACCCAGTGATAGAATCGCACGGGAAGTTGCCAGACGTAGACACGTCCGATCGAATTGTGGATCATTGTTCACTCCTCAAGAGCGTCTTGAGCCTGTCCCAAAAGACTGGATCGCCATGCTGAGCGCAGCGAAGCATCTGATGTTTCGCGAAATAAATCAGATTCTTCAGTCGCTCTGCTCCTTCAGAATGGCATTTACTTTCTTTCTAGACAACCTCATGAGAGGCGCTTAGTATGTGTTGATGTGATGAACGTACCGCCCTTTTTCATCGTGCAAATGCACGGCGCATGCGATGCACGGGTCAAACGAGTGAATGGTCCTGAGAATTTCCAGCGGCTGGTCAGGGTTCTTCACAGGCGTTCCGATGAGCGCTGCCTCGTAAGCGGACATCTGCCCCTTGGCATCGCGGGGTGATGCATTCCACGTGCTTGGAACCACGAGCTGGTAGTTGTCGATCTTCTTGTCTTTAATGACAATCCAGTGGGCGAGTGCTCCCCGCGGCGCTTCGCTCAGCCCGACTCCTTTTGCTTCCTTCGGCCATGTCTCGGGATCCCACTTATCCCGGTTGAACATCCGCGTGTCGCCGTTCTTGATGTTCGATAACAGTTGCTGGTAGAATTCCTTTGCCCAACCTGCAATCAGCTTGGTTTCCAGACCGCGGGCAGCAGTCCGGCCAAGCGTCGAGAACAGAGCTGCAACGGGAACATCCAGCTTCTTCAGCGTTGCATTGACAACATCCTTTACTTCCTCCCGGCCGGAGGCATAAGCCACCAGCATGCGGGAAAGAGGTCCAACTTCCATCGCATGGCCTTTCCATCGCGGAGTTTTCAGCCAGCTGTATTTCTGCTCGACATTCAGTTGCTCATACGGCGGTTGAGGCCCGGTGTAGTTGAATTTTGTTTCGCCGACCCACGGATGCTTGCCGGCCTTGTCGCCGTCCGCGTACTCATACCAGGAATGGGCGATAAACTCCTGAACCTCCTCAGGATGCTTGCCGTCGACTTCGTGGATCTTGCTCAAATCGCGATTCAGGATAACCCCTCGCGGGAATTTGAACTTTGTTGGATCGTTGTATCCGTTCGTCGGCAAATCGCCGTAGACAAGGTAATTCGACAGGCCTCCACCCACAGCGCCCCAGTCTTTGTAAAACCCTGCGACCGCAAGGAGGTCTGGGATGTAGACCTTCTCGATGAAGTCTTGCGCCTGGTCCAACAGCGTTCCGACGTAAGCCAGCCGCTCAGCATTGAGCGCGTTCGAATCGTCGATGTTGATGGAACAGGGAGCGCCGCCCACAAGGTAGTTCGGATGAGGATTCTTGCCGCCGAATATGGTGTGAATCTTCACAACCTCTTTTTGCCATTCAAGCGCTTCGAGGTAATGAGCCACTCCCAGAAGATTTACTTCCGCCGGGAGCTTGTATGCTGCATGTCCCCAGTACCCGTTGGCAAAAATGCCCAGTTGACCGCTGTTGACGAAAGCCGCTATGCGCTTCTGAACATCCGAGAAGTATTTCGGAGAGCTCTTGGGCCAGTTGGAAATGCTCTGAGCTATCTCTGAGGTCTTTTTCGGGTCGGCTTTGAGGGCACTAACGACGTCAACCCAGTCAAGGGCGTGCAAGTGGTAAAAATGAACCACGTGATCCTGCATGTATTGTGCGCAGAACATGAGATTACGGACAACCTCAGCATTGGGAGGAACGACAATACCCAGAGCGTCTTCCACCGTTCGTACAGATGCCAGCGCATGAACAGTCGTGCAAACACCGCAGGCGCGCTCAGTGAAAGCCCAGGCATCCCGCGGGTCACGTCCTTTGAGAATCAGTTCAAAACCCCGGACCATTGTGCCCGAGCTGTAGGCGTCCACAATTTTTCCGTCTTTCACCTCAGCTTCAATGCGGAGATGGCCTTCGATTCTGGTGATCGGATCAACTACGATTCGGCGTGACATGATTACTTGCCTCCTTTCTTTTCAGAAGGCTGATCGCTGTTGGTAATTCCTTCTTGAATGAGCTTCCGCTTTCGAATATTCGTTGAGATCGCGTGCGCCGCAATTCCCACCGCCGTTCCAACACCGACGGCAAGTCCGACGTCGTCGGCAGTCGTTTCAATGCCAAAACCGGGGAATGACGCCAGATGCTGGTAGAACGGGCCGTTGTCCCAGAAGTTTGCTTCGCTGCATCCGATGCAACCATGTCCGGATTGAATGGGATAGCTGACGCCGTTATTCCATCGCATCACTCCGCATGCGTTGTACGTCACCGGTCCCCGGCATCCAACCTTGTACAAGCAATATCCGCGCTTGGCGTTTTCGTCGTCAAACGATTCGACAAACAAGCCAGCATCATAATTCGGCCGCCTGTAGCATGTGTCATGTACCCGGCGGGAGTAAAAGGCCTTGGGCCGGCCCAAACCGTCGAGCTGCGGAATTCTGTCGAATGCAAGAAGATGGACGATTGTCCCGGCCATGACCTCTCCAATCGGCGGACATCCGGGAACGTTGATAATAGGTTTTCCTGATATGATCTTGTGAATAGGTGTCGCACCGGTGGGATTCGGTCTCGCCGCTTGAATACAGCCGTTCGAAGCACAGCTTCCCCACGCAACGATCGCCTTGGCGCCTTCGGCAGCTTCTTTTACAATATCCAGCGCCGAGCGTCCGCCAATGCAGCAATACACTCCGTTTGCTTCTGTTGGCACGGAACCCTCGACAAGCATGAGATACTCGCCTTTGTATTTTTTCATCGTGTTGTGTAAGGCCTCTTCGGCTTGATGCCCCGCCGCCGCCTGGAGGGTTTCGGTGTAGTCGAGCGATATTTTGTCAAGCACGATATCCGAAACGATCGGGTGAGACGAGCGGATGAATGATTCACTGCAGCAAGTGCATTCTTGAAAGTGGAACCAGACGACCGGTAGCCTGGGTTTTGTCTCCATGGCCCTCACAACTCTTGCGAGCCCGGCTGCTTCGACTCCAGCCATCGCCGAGAGCCATCCCGCAAACCTGATGAAATCGCGACGGGAATATCCCTTCAATTGCATGTGTTCCCACATGGTGAGAGGTTTATCGTTCATGGATTTCTCCTTCTGTAATTAGATTGAAACACACACTGTGTCTGAATGTTCCTAGTTCAACGGCACCATTCCGCTGAAACTCTTTTAACCTTTTAACCTTTTCCGCTTGCAAAAAAGACAGAAATTTCAACCTTGTCTCCGAGATGCAGCGTCAATATTATCCTTGAAGGTCACGTAGAATGGCTCGACCAGCACTTTTATCTATGATTTGCCGTGCTCTTCCACGATTTCGGCGATTTGAGCCTTGAGGCTTACCTCAGGTCCTTGCTTTTGGGTCATTATCGTTTGCCGGCATGCGCAGCGGCGTTCCTCACTGTGTGATCTCAGCGACATTTGCGAGACTTAAGGTTTAGGGTATTTAGTAGTGTCAGTAAGGGCCTTATACAAGTCTTTCATTTGCTGAAGAATTGGATTGAAGGCTGTCATAGATGAACCCAATTGACCAAACTTCACTTTAAAATGAGCTTCGTTCGGTTTGCTTCTAATGAACGAACCGACCGTATAGGTATTTGCATCGACAAGAATCAGTTTTCCGTTAGTTCCATGACAGCCTACACAATTTGAAGCATAGTATGTGTCACCCGTAGCGGCAGTACCACCTTTTCCTATGTTAGAGTACGTAATAGCACCTGTTGGATAGGTACCTGAAATTGTAAAATCATAAAGATCATTCACATCGGTAACTTCCGTCTTCAAGAATTTAACCAGATCCCAAATCTGCTTGTCGGATAAAATTGCAGAATAATTTGGCATCTGGTCGCCGATGGTACTGTTTGAGGCGGGATTATAAGTCGAGAGATCCGCCGATAAGCCTCTTCGGATAGAGGGGTTTGAACCATTTTTTATCAAAGTAAATAAGTCAGTGTAGGACTTCGTCTTGGCAATCTGCAACAAATCAAGACTAGCGATATTTGGCCTATTAGTTGTCGGAGCGCGATTGACGTAACTGCCAGCTCGCCCCAACAAATCCCAACCATGACATTGTTTACATCTGAAGAAATCAGAGCGCTGATTATATCGCGCGAGATTTGTATCAGACTGATTAAAACCGGTTTCTGTTGCCCAATATTTATCGTAAAGCTTGCCACCGTTGGTACCATTTGCATTTGTAAAATTAGGATCATCTACCGATGGAGTAACAACTTCGTCTTTTTTGCAGCCAGTGAATAAGATTACGAAAAAGATAATGGGTAGGACAATTTTTGTGATTCTGAACATTGGAATCTCCAATCTGCGTGTTGAAGCTAGGTGAATTAGTACGCTGAAGCCAAACAAAGACAAGAACCTTCAGTTCATGGGGTCATCTCCTTTCCGTGAAGTGTGGATCATTGTTGCGCATAACTCGAAGAAATGGAACCCTCCTTCTAATGGAAAAAGAAATCATAACTCTATGGCGCCGTTTGGTTGAAATTCTTGTTTGATTTTTTCTACCTGCAAGGTGCCGTTTACTTTTACCTTGTCGCCAAGATGCAGGTTCGTTGTATCTTTGAGAGTCAAGTAGAAAGGGTCGACCAGGACTTTGATTTGGGCTTTGCCCTGTTCCTCAACGATTTCCGCAATTTGGCCCTTGAGGGTCAATTTCGAGGTTACTTGAGTTTTGGACATTGGGCCGAGGAGAAAGGAATTCGTGATTTGACGATTTGGCACCTCAAGGCAAGCGTCGTGCCAGGTTGCGTCTGCGAATACGGAGTGAAATGGCAGGGTAAAGTCTGCAGTGCACGGAAAGCCGTTTTATAGTGAGCGGATTTCCGTGCCGCGCGAAGTTACGATCTAGAACTCTGATTCTTCAGTCGGGCGGGTTACCTCCTGACGCTAACACGCGTAATTTCTCAGAATCAGGCGTTATCACAAACAGAAAAAGAGACTGTCACTCCCGCGGATTGTAAGCGGGAGTCCAGAGCCCGGATCCTATTGTCATTTGTCAGTGATTGAGCCTAGGGCTAAGCTCAAACTCGTTCTGGATTCCCGCTTAAGACGAGCGGGAATGACAAGCAAAAAGTTAGTACATGCCTTTTTCAACACTCTGCTAGGACTCTGACCCGTTTAGGTTGTATTTCTTGAGTTTGTCGCGCAATGTGGAAGGGCTCATTTTGAGGAACTGGGCTGCTTGTCTTTGGTTGCCGCCGCATTCTTTCATTGCGTGATTCAGCAAATTCACCTCAAGGCAAGCGACCACCTGCTCAAACGTCATCTGATCCTCTGTGAAGCATTTCGAGCAAGCCTTGAGGAGCAAATTGACACCGCTGTGGCCTTTTATCTCGGGCGGAAGATCCTTGAGTTGGACTTCACCGTCAGCAAAGAGTGCGACTCTCTGAACAATATTTCTGAGTTCGCGCACGTTGCCTGGCCACGCATACCCTACGAAAGCGCGCATTGCTTCCTTGGAGACCTGGATTTCGCGGTTTGGCACAAACCTCCGAAGAAAATGTTCAATGAGAAGCGGTACGTCTTCTTTCCGGCTCCGCAGTGGAGGAATAACGATTGGCACCACGTTTATCCTGTAAAAGAGATCTGCGCGGAACAGTCCACGCTCAACAAGCTCGCCCAGGTCGAGCTTCGAGGCGGTAATCAGGCGGACATTCAGCGGAATGGAAACCGTGCCTCCCACGCGTTTGACTTCGTGGGATTCGAGAACACGCAGCAGTTTTGACTGAAGTGCAAACGGAAAATCGTCGATGTCATCCAGAAAAATGCTTCCGCCGTTTGCGAGCTCAAAAAGACCTTTTTTTTCGTTGGACGCACTCGTGTAAGCGCCCCTGTCGTGGCCGAACAGCTCACTCTCGAGTAATTCGGGGGGAACCGCCGATAGTGCAACTTTCACCAACGGCATCTCAACGCGGTTGCTCGTCCGGTGAACATAATCGGCGAACAGTTCCTTGCCAACTCCCGTTTCTCCGACGAACAGCACTGAGCTCTCTGAGCCGGCAATGGTCTCCACGCGGGAAATGATGTTGCGCATCACCTCGCTCTGCGTGATCATCGTGAGAGTTTGGAGTTGCATAGAAAGCAGCTAGCAGATTCTCGGCAATTGCTCGCCGGAAAGCATATCTACCACCCGGGTCCCTCCTACCTTGCTTTTCATGACAACTGTGCACGGATGGTCCGCCACAACTTGTCCAATGATGACTGCCTCCCGGCCCAAAGGATGGTCTTTCATCGCTGATAACACCGAGTCAGCCACCGACGGAGGAACAAAAGCGACGAGCTTCCCTTCATTTGCCACATACAGGGGATCGAAACCCAGGATTTCGCACGCTCCTTCAACTTCTTCTGACACTGGGATCGACTCTTCATTTATTGAAATGCCAATATTCGCCGACTTTGCGATTTCATTGAGCGCGCTGGCGAGACCGCCTCGCGTTGGATCCCGCAACACATGAATTTCTTTTGTCGCTTTGAACATCGTTTGGACAAGGTCGTTGAGGGGAGCGGTATCGCTTTTCATCTCTGTTTCAAACTCGAGTCCCTCCCGCACGGACATGATTGCGATTCCGTGCACTGCAATTGGGCCACTCAGAATAATCTTGTCGCCGGGCACCGCCCGACGCGGGTTGATGTTGATTCCCGGTTCGATGAGTCCGACACCGGACGTGTTAATGAATATCTGATCGCCTTTTCCCCTGTCAACAACTTTGGTGTCGCCTGTACACAAGACAACCCCCGCTCGTTGCGCCGCCCTTTGCATGGATTGAACGATGCGCCACAGATCTTCCATCGGAAAACCTTCCTCCAGAATGAAGGCAGCGGAGAGAAAAAGGGGCTTTGCTCCGCACATGGCAAGGTCGTTCACCGTGCCGTTGACCGCCAGTTCTCCGATATCGCCGCCGGGGAAGAAAATGGGTTTTATGACGTAGGAATCGGTCGAAAAAGCGATTCGGGAACCGTTGAGAGTCAAGACGGCTCCGTCGTGCATCTGGCTGAGGAGGTCGTTTCGGAATTCAGAAACGAACATTTTCTCAATCAGCTGCTGAGTGAGTTTCCCGCCCCCTCCGTGTGCCAGCAAAACATTGTTGTACTCAGTCAGAGGTATTGGGCAGGACAAACTTGACAACAAATCGCTGGGTGGGGTTTGGCTGGATCCCATGATGTTGGGTTGTCTGCTGGTGAACCTTGGTTGCTGGTGAACCTTGTCAAGGTTGATTAGGTTCTCCAGGTAACCTTGACAAGGTTACCTGGCCTCTGCGCCACAAGTAATGTGCCGATTGAACAATCAGTGGTTCTATTGAAATCCCAAGGAGGTGGAATCGATGCGAATTCCTAGAATTAGTAATCATTGTGAGGAATGCGAAAATCCGTGCATCCGTGGCCCAAGGGGCTTTTGACCTTTCTAGGCGGTTTTTTTCATATATTTGTCCATTGTTTACAGAATATCCGCAAGGCAGATTCAAAGCAGAACGGAGTTTGACATGACGAAGGACAGCTTCAAATCCAAGAAACGAATCGGATCCCACTCGTTTTTCTCCCTTCGGGAACTTGAAAAAAACTCAGGGAAATCACTCAGCCGACTCCCAATCTCCCTCAAGATCCTCCTCGAAAACCTGCTTCGTCTCGAAGACGGAAGAGTCGTGCGAAAGGAGGATATCGAAGCTCTCATCCGTTGGAACCCGAAGGCTACACCCGATAAAGAAATAGCCTTTATGCCGGCGAGGGTTCTTTTGCAGGATTTCACGGGCGTTCCTTGTGTTGTTGACCTCGCTGTGATGAGAGACGCGATGGTCAAGATGGGCGGGAAAGCCGAACGAATTAGCCCTCTGCAACCTGTTGACCTCGTCATTGACCATTCTGTTCAAGTTGACGAATACGGATCCGAAGCCGCTTTCATGATCAACTCGGAAAAGGAGTTCGACCGCAACAAGGAGCGCTATGCTTTTTTGCGCTGGGGCCAGCAAGCCTTCAAGAATTTTCGCGTCGTTCCGCCTGAAACCGGAATCGTGCACCAGGTGAATCTTGAGTATCTGGCGAAGGTTGTGTTCACTTTAACAGTGGACGGTGAAAGCTGGGCTTATCCGGATACTTTGGTGGGAACCGATTCTCACACGACAATGATCAACGGACTCGGCGTGCTTGGCTGGGGCGTGGGAGGCATCGAAGCAGAAG
>CAYIBG010000016.1:0-19348 GCA_964361365.1 uncultured Ignavibacteriaceae bacterium
GCTTCACTGACAAAAGACAAGATGTTTCGCGAGCCGGTGTTTCTAAGATTACGGCTGGATCTGACGAAGGAATAATTAGATGCCATTCTTCGCTTCCCGCCATACCGCCATCAAGATTGGCGGTCAGGGAAGATTGGCGGGCAGGCGTTCAGAATGGCAAACCACATACTGGAGGTGCTATGAGAGCAATCTGGAAAGGCTATGTTCGTTTCTCACTCGTGACGATTCCCGTCCGCGTCTACAATGCTGTGGACACCGAGCAGCGAATCAGCTTCAACCAGCTCCACAAAGATGACAACGGGGCAATTGGCTACGAGAAGAAATGCAGAAAGTGCGGGAAGACCGTCGCGATTGAGGACATCGTGAAAGGATATCAGTACGAGCCGGACCAGTATGCCATCGTCGAAAAGGACGACATAGAGAAGATCAAGCTGAAAAGCACGAAAGTTATCGAGATTGAAGGATTTATCAGCGCCAAAGAAGTCAGCCCGATGCTCTATGAGTCGCCATATTTTGCGGGCCCGGACGGTCCAGTTGCATCAAAGGCATTTGCTCTTCTTTCTCAGACATTGAAAGAAACGGGCAAAGTGGGAATTGGCAAAGTCGTGCTGCGTGACCGGGAAGACGTTGTGTTGATTGCTCCACAAGAAGGCGGAATCGTTCTGTACAAGCTGCGCTACCCCAACGAAGTGCGAGCCATGAAGGACGTGCCTCAACTCGACGGACAGGTTGTTGACAAAAACCAGCTTAAGCTCGCCCGCAACCTTGTGGATTCCATGGCAAAGACTTTCAAGAAGCTCGACCTCACAGACAAGTATCACGATGCCCTGCGCGAGATGATCCAGGCCAAGATCGAAGGCAAAGAAGTTGTGACAGTCGAGGAAGAGCCGAAGGCCGTTGTCGATATCATGTCCGCGTTGAAGCAAAGTATCGACCAGGCAAAATCGCATCGCAAGCCGATGGAAAAAGCAAAGGGTGAGAAGAAGAAAGTTGCCGCAAAAGCGGTAAAGGCGAAGCGGACAAAGGTGGGCTGAGTTGTCATTCTGAGCGAAGTCCGTTTTTCGGGACGAAGCGAAGAATCTGATTGTTCAGATTCTTCGTCCGCAGAAAGAGCGAACTCAGAATGACAGAAAGACTTTATGGCAAAGATACTTCAATTCACAGACCAATCGGCAAAGCTCGAATTCGAGCGAGTCAAAAAGCGTACGCCCTCCCGCGACGAGAAAAAAGGCCAGATGAACCTGTTCACTCGAGGCGGCGGCCAGGTGATCAACATGCCGAGCAACCTGACGCCGTTCGAAGTGGGCCTCGTGCTGGACGAGCGAGGAGACGGGAAGGCATCGGAGGCATACTGGAAAGCCATTTCCGAGGGCGATTCTATCGCAGATGCCTATTGCAATCTCGGAATCCTTGAATCCAAAGCCGGACGCACGACAAAGGCCTTCGATTGCTTTACCCAGGCATTGAAGAACGATCCGCGCCATTTCGAATCTCATTTCAACCTTGGCAACTTGTATTTTGAAGTCGGCGACTACCGTCTTGCCCGCACGCACTATCAACTTGTGTCTGAGGTTGAACCGAATTTCCCTGCCGTGTATTTCAATCTCGGACTCGTCAATGCCATCAACGAAGATTTCGGGACTGCTGTGGACGTGCTGATGAAATACAAAGAACTTGTTCCGGAATCCGAAGGCAAAAAAGCTGACGGGCTGCTGCTGACCCTTAAACAATCGCTATCGGTTAAAGGAAAGAACTAGCAGGGACGAAGATTTTTGTGGAAAAAAGCAGAAAAGGCGTCTCTGAGACGCCTTTTCTTTTTCCCACCTCCGAGTAGGCAACTTGATACCCAGCTTAATGCGGCCAAAGCCAGCCGAATGTCCCTGCTGTCAGGCACGCGTAAATGAGTCCGTCGATCGTATTGCGAAGTGACCTGCCCCATGCCCGTTTGTACCAGATCGACTCCTGCCAGCCACCGACGGAATAGCAAACAAATGCTGTCACGCCGACAAATCGAAATACGGAGAGGTACTGCGCGTCTGGTCCCAACGCGCGACCGGCAACGTATGCAGCAAAAACACCTATGACTACGGAGTAAACAAACCACTGCACCAAGTTCGTCGTCATCGACGGGCGGCCTCCGGGCCAGAGTGTCAGCAGAATACCGGGACCTTTTTCAACTTTTGCGATGTACTCCGGCGATTTCATGTCGGCTGTGCTCGCAGGCTTTGGAACCAGATATTCGCCCGGCGGGATGTTCAACCCCCGCATGGCATCCATCAGTTTGTTCTCGTCGGGAACTGATTCGAAATCCTTCGAGTGATAACCAAGAAACATGTGAATCACCGAGCTGGCCACGAACACGAAGATCGACGACACAAGTATCGGGAGCCAGAGGGACATGATAGGGACCATACGAACCTCCTGATTTGATGGTGGTTGATTCCGGCCGCGCCGGGAAAAGCGGACACAAGCTATGATTTCAATCGGTGAAGTTCAAGCGTAAGGAAACAACACGCGGACCTTCGATTCTCGATCAACAATGAGGACAGCCGTTTCGTCTATTTCTTGGGTAGAGAATCGGCGTAGTCTACACCCATTCGAATCCACTTTGCCAATGCGGGCTCTGTGGATACTCCTGAGGAATCCACGAGGATCCAACCCTTCATCGGTCTGCCGCCGGACAGGTCAAATATTCTCACGTGTTTTTCCGCGACGGATTTATCTGTTGCATCGCGTTCAATGCGAACAATCAATTCGTCTTTGTGCACGCCCACACACATGTTCCCTTTGACCATGAAGGCGATCCCGCCAAACATTTTCTTCTCGGTCAGCCCTTTGCGCTTTCCCAACTGCTTCCGGACACGGTCTGCTAATTTTTCGTCATACGCCATATCGATTCTCCTCAATGAGTCTCATAATCCAACCAATTCCCGCCGGACAAAACGAACCCTCTCTTCAATTTCTTCAATTAGTTGAGAAGCGCTCAACGCCCCTCCAACATGGACGGCTCTGACGCCAGCAGCCTTGACAATTTTTGCGACGTTTGTCCCGCGAATGCCTCCTCCGGCGAGAATCGAGATGCGGTCTTTCGATTTCTTCACCAGCTTCGCAATCGTTTCGACGCCTTGCTCTGCCGACTCTGTTCCACCAGATGTTAAAAGCGTGTCCACCCCTGTAGCGATGACCTGGTCAAGTGCTTCCAAAGTGTTCTTCAATGTGTCGAACGCTCGATGAAACGTCGCTTTCATTGGACGTGACAAATCCACAAGCATTCTTGTCCGCTCGACATCGATCTCCTCTTTATTGAGCAACAAACCAAGGACGACTCCTTGAATTCCCGCTTTCTTCGCCCTGGAAATCTCGTTCTTCATGAGTTGAAACTCTTCATTCGTATAAGAGAAATTTCCGCTTCTTGGTCTGACCATGACGCGGATCGGCACATTTGACTGCGCGACAGCCTTCGAAAGTAACTGATCAGACGGAGAAATTCCCCCCTCTTCTAAGTTAGCGCACAATTCAACCCGATCCGCTCCTGCTTCTTCGGCCGCTTTCATGGCTTTGAGTGAATCGACAGCGACTTCAAGAAAACAACGCTTCATCGCGTCATTTCGCTTTTTTCCCGAACTCGGGATCGACCTTGGCCAATGATGCCATGATGAACCCTGGAATCGTGGCGAGACATACCCAGATAAAGAAGTGTTGATATCCGAGCCACTGCTGAATGCCTCCGCTGAACATTCCCGGAATCATCATGCCCAACGCCATGAAGCCAGTACAGAGCGCATAGTGCGCCGTTGAATGTTCTCCCTGCGAAACATAAAGCATGTAAAGTAAGAACGCAGTGAAGCCAAACCCGTAACCGAGTTGTTCGATGGCCACACACGCATTCACGATAAGAAAATTGTCAGGCCGAACATACGCCATGTATACATACACCAGGTCCGGCACGTTGATTGCCAGTACCATCGGCCAGAGCCAGAACTTGAAGCCTTTTCGAGCTACGGCTATTCCTCCTATGATTCCACCCACCGTCAACGCGGCGATGCCGACCGTACCGTAGACAAAGCCAACGTCCGTTGTGGTGAGACCGAGGCCGCCTGCTTCGCGAGAATCCAGAAGGAACGGGGACGCGAGTTTCACAAGCTGGGCCTCACCGAGTCTGTAGAGCAGAAGAAAAGCGAGTGTTATTCCGATATGGTCCTTCTTGAAGAAAGTCACGAACGTCATCAGGAATTCGTGGAAAAAGCTTTTTGTTTCGCCGCCTGCAACTTTCGGCCTGTCTGTGACTGGGTATGGAAGCACAAACCTGTGATACGCGAAAAACACCACGAAGAGTCCGGCCAGGATGAAAAAAGTGACTGACCATGCAGCGGGAATGCTTCCTCCCAGTCCGAACATGGACGTTGTTTCGAAAAACCCGGCGAGCATCACAAGCAGGCCTTGCGCGGAAATCATTGCGATGCGGTAGAACGTGCTGCGGATGCCGACGAAGAACGCTTGTTGTGGCTCATTGAGTCCGAGCATGTAAAAACCGTCGGCGGCGATATCGTGCGTGGCAGAGCTGAAGGCCATCAGCCAGAAAATCACGAGTGACCATTTGAAAAAACCTGCGAGCGGCAGCGTGAGAGCGATACCGGCAAGTCCGGCGCCGATGAGCAGCTGAGTCGCGATGATCCACAGCCTCTTCGTCCTCAGTATGTCCACCACTGGGCTCCAAAGTGGTTTGATGACCCACGGCAGGTAAAGCCAGCTGGTATAGAACGCGAGTTCGTCGTTCGGAATCCCGAGTCGCTTATACATAATGACGGAGACCGTCATGACAACAGCGTAGGGGATGCCCTCAGCAAGATAAAGGCTTGGCACCCAGAGCCACGGGTTCCGTGCGCGGGGTTGCGGGGTAGTGGTCATGGATTTGTCCTGATTGAAATACGGAATTCTAAATTCGAAGCACTAAACAAATTCAAAATCTAAATACCAAAAAAGGAATACTGAGACTTTGAATTTTAAGTTTTGGCAATTTGGATTTGTTTAGGATTTAGGTATTCGAGCTTGGGATTTTCTTCAATACAGCTTTTTCAGTTCTGCACCTCGAAAATAATGCTTTACAATTTCTTCCGCCTTGAACCCTTTTGTCGCCATCACGGCTGCACCGATTTGGCACAATCCCACTCCGTGTCCCCAGCCCGCTCCGTAAAGAACAAAGCGCTCACCTTCCTTCCGAACAACAAATGCCGAGCTGTAGAGATGCGACCTTGAAAGCCATCGACGAATTTCAAGCTCCTTTCCCACAATGACTGACTTGCTCAAGCCTTTTATCTTCAACTTTGTTATTCTGCCGGAGGGACCGCGCTCCATGGGAACCAAATTACGTATGACCCCAACATCTATCCCCGATTTGTCCCGCACAATTTCCTCAAGTTCCCCCCGTTTGTAGGTGACCTTCCAGCGGAAAAAATCCGTTGTTTCCTGGTCGAACGAAGGCAGTACTTGTTTCAAAATATTCCCGTCTTTTGTATTGCAGTATGCATCGGGCGCTCCAAGAATCCATTGTTCCGTATCGATGCCCTGTTTCAACGGTGCATATTCCGTCTTCCAGTCTGAGATTGATGAGAGATACGGAACCTGCCGGTCCTCCCATGCATTCTCATAACTTTCCGAGATTCCCCCACACGCTTTCGAATAACGGGCATCGCAGATTTCATTCTCGTAAACAAGAAACATGCCCTGCGTCTCTTCCACGGCATCATTTGCTGCCTGAGAAATGATTTTCGAAATACCCTGATATCGCTGGCAATGGTCGTCCGCGCAGACATCGAAGAGCGCGTGGTCTTCCCTGTCATACCACCGGATGATTTCGTCAGCAGTCTGTTGTGACCGCTGGGACGGCACACCGACATTCTTTTTTTCGCGCTCCAACATCGCAACCAGCCAACTGCGGGATGTGATGGCATGGGCTTTCAAGAGTTCGATCGGCGCCGTGGCGCTCATTTCGGATGAAATCACGCTCTTGAGATACTCTTCCACGCCGATTTCATTGATGGCGGTCAGCCCATTATTGTCCCGCACAACATGCAAGTTCCCATGAAAGGCTTGCTGTTCCTTACGCTCCCAGTGGAAATGAACTCCAATGGTGACATCGTGGAGGACAAAACTTGCTGTGTCATGTGGTCGGCTGACAATTTCCTTCTGACTTGGGAGTTTCAAACCTTGACTGTCCTGGAACGAAATCCCCTCCCCGTCTACATCCATTCGAAACAGTCCATCAACAGACAACGAGTCGTTCAACTCGAATGCGCCCTGGAATTCACCGGATATTTGCTGCTGGTTCTCAAAGATACCTACTCGTATGACCGGTTCTCGCGAAATCATGACTTCATCATTTTGACGATTTCTTCCACACGATTGCTTTCGAGGGAGACTTCCTGGAAAATCTCTTGAATGAGGCCGGGGGTCAATCCGCGAAAATCCCTTTCCACCGGCGTCACAACGAACCCTCCCATGTCAACCGCCGCCGGACTGACAAGCACCCGTTCATCGCCTTCCTTGAAAAATACTGCCGGCCTGTGCTTCGCACGTGGAAAAAGCACCACACGCCAGACAAGCTCACGATATGAGCATATCATGTTCAGCATCGGCTCTTCGGAAATCCTGAGATTATTTTTCCACGCGCTAAACAACTTGCGAAGCGTTGCGGACAATTCATCCCTATTCGTGGACTCGAATACGAGTGTGGAGCGGCCATAGCGTTTCAGGCTTAGCAGCGCAACTTCAGCTGATTTCTGCAACACATGTCGTCTCCGGGCGTCGGTCACATCGATTTCCACAGGAATCGCGTTCTTGGTACTTGCCTGGAAATGCAAATGGTCAGGTGCCGAGGCCCCGCATTTCGGACCGTTGTAAAACACCGAGCACTTCGGCCCTAAATCTCTCGCAATGTCCAGGAACAATTCAAGAGCCGGATCGATAGCCTGATGAACATGCTTTACATGAGAAATCGTAAGATGAGTTGGAAAGATTGGAGCGGGGTTACAGAGAATCACAAAATCCTTTTGATAAAGAATCCCTAGTTGTGCTGCCGGGAGGTTCTCAACACATAAGAAGCACTTCCTCTCACGAATGCTTGATTCATCGACCCTTGCAGCGGTGCTTCCAATTCGCTGCGGGTTCCACTGCAGTTGAACTGAAAAACCATCGCATTCGACTGCGCGAACCTGGGCTGCGCTAAGTGCGGAAATGCCGTCGGCGAGCTGTGGCCACGTTTTTTGTTGTCGCTCATGGAGTTCACTGACGAGTGCGGGGAGGAAATGTTGCTGCGGATCGTAGGTCGCTTGGATCTTTTCGTTAAGCAAATGGATTCAGACTCACTTTTTCTTTTTCGACCTTGTCTTGGCGGCCTTTTCGATGGAAGAGACCGGCACACGGCCGATCAGATGCGGTACCGTTGTCTTGCCCATGGTGAACGGCCGCTCTTCGTGGACATGAAACCCGATTTTCTTATACCAGTCAACGGCTTGTTGATTCTGCGTCATGACGCCGAGCCAAACGCTTTCCAGAGTTCTTTTTTTCGCCTCCTGTGCGGCCTTCAACATCAGTTGCGTTCCCAGTCCCAAACCGTGTCGCTCCGGCAAAATGTACAGCGAGGCAACGTATTCGCGCTTTTCCTCGGTGTTGAAATAGGTTCGCTCAAAGCCAGCCATCTCGCCGTCAACCTCGGCGATGAAACAGGCAACGTTCGGGTTTGCCATTTGTTGTTCAAGCGCTTCGACGCTGTAATTCTCGTCGAAGAAGCCGTGCAAGTCTTCTTCCGGTATGAACGGCCCGTAGGTCGCCTGCCAGGTGTTCCAAATGACATGTCGAACTTCAAGCAGGTCATCAGCCTTCAAAGTTCGAATGGAAACGTTCATTTCTTTTTGCCACGATTCATGGCCTGTCGGGCGAGGATTTCCATTGTTCGAACTTTGTCCTTGTACAAGTCATTTTTGTTCGACTTTTCGATCGCAAGCGCTGCGTCCGTGTTTCCCTCCCACCGGCGGCAGAGGTACAGGGGCTCGTAAATCCGCCCGATTCGATATTCGCGTGATAAATGGAGGGCGATGGCGTAGTCCTCCCCGTAGCTCACGTTTGGCAGCAATACCTGGCGCAAAAGGGCGGTCTGGAACGCCCTCGGTGCCCCGAGACCGTTGATTCTTAGCGCGTTGTTTCGGCCGTTCCCGGGGGTCCATTCTTTATGGTCGATGACTCCGGGAGGTATTTCCTGGAGCTCCTTGTTGACAAGCTTGTACGAACCGATGACCATCGCATAATCGCCGCCGCGAAATTCATCGACAATCTTCTGGAGAGTGGCCGGGCTGTTGTAGATATCGTCGGAATCGAGTTGTATCGCATATCGTCCGCAATGTTCCGACAACACAGCTTCGTTCCAACAGCCTCCGATCCCAAGGTCCTTGCGCGAAGGAATCAATTGCTTCAGGGAAGGATTCTTTTCGCAGAGCTCGGAGAGAATCTTTGTCGTCCGGTCCGTCGAATGATTGTCGACCACGATGACATTAAAGGAAACATCGGCCTTCTGAGAAAGAGCACTTTCTACAGCATCGCCAACTGTTTTCTCGCGGTTTCTGACAGGTATGATGACACTCGCCTCCACCGGATACGATTCGCCGGGTTTCGGCACCTTTTTGAAAACAGGCCTGAGGTAGGCGCCGATATTCTTCAGATGTTTCGTGAACACTGCTTCCATTTCTTTTTGCGCGGCCTGATTCCGCGAATCGACGTAATCGAACTGCTTCTCGCCGGATCTTCGCAAATCCGTTTCGCCTTTCGTGTAGAGGAATTCGGGTAGGTGCATCACATGATGATCTATGGAAACTTTCAACCTGAGATCGTACCATCCGGCCCATCTGACTTTTTCTATCCTTCCATACCGATTGATTGCCTTTTTGATTGCCCGGGACGAGTACATGGTCATCCCGCCAAAATCAAACCCATCCCTCACACTCCCCAGCTGGTAATCTATGGTAGGATGTTCATACCTCAATCCACTTTTCATCTCATGGAAATCGGAGTAGACAATCCCCGACCCGGTTTGCTTAGCGACCTGGAGCAGCCGTGATAAAGAAGTCCGGCCCAAATCCAATTCCTCAGCCTGAGTGAGAACAACAGAAAAATCGGTTTTTACTTTGTTCAGCACATTGTTGATTCCTTGCCCGGATGGGAAACCGTCGGTTGGGACGGACACGCACTTCGGGTGGGGGGAATCAAACGAGCCGTCATGCAAAACGTAGATTTTTTCCACCAAGGGTGAATCAACAAACTGCTTGAGGGACGATCGGCCGATGGCGGGGGTGATAAGAGAAATGGGATTCATCGCTGACTCTGGGCGGCGTCAAGAGCCATCAGAACTGCCCCGTAGGCCGGAGGTGAAAGCGGCTGTGCGATGGATATGTGCGGCAAAGCGGAGGCTATTTTCTTTCTTAGCGCATTCGCCAGGGCATTTTCCGCCGAGAGAAGCGCACCGATGAATGCCAGAGGAATTGACTTGCCCCCCATTTTGAAGGCAATTGCCCGTATGTGGTCGGTAAGCTCTGAGGCGGCCCGGTCGACAATCTGCTCGCAGACTGAGTCGTGTGTGGAAGCTGTTTCGATCACGAGTGGGGCCAATGAGGCAAGGTCAAAGTTGTCCCGATAGACTGCGGCGATGATGCTCTCTTGATCTTTCAAATTAAATTTTTCAGCCACAACTTTGGTGAGGCGTGTATGCTCACCGCGTCCGTCGAGCTCTCTCGTGACGGCATTCAAGCCATCTCTGCCAATCGCATACCCACCTCCTTCATCACCAATCGTTCTGCCCCATCCGCCCGCCCTGTAGATGCTCCCTTTTCCGTCTTTTCCGAACGTGATAGATCCGGTTCCTGCAATGAGGATGATTCCAGGTTTTCCTTTGAATGCACCTTCGAGGGCAACCCTGGCGTCACTTTCAATCCGAATATTCTTGAAATCTGCACCTCGCTTCCTGGAAAGCGAGCGAAAAGCTTCCCCCATTCTTTCCTTGTCCGACGGCCTACCCGCACCCGTCAGCCCGGCAAGGACGCATGCGATGTCTTCAAACTCGCAGCCGACCGTGCGACAGCATTCCTGAACCATGGCAAACAACGCCTCGGAGGCTTTTTCTACGCCGATCACTTGAAAATTCGAGGCCGGACCTTTCGCTTCCCCAGCGAGAGTACCGTAGAGGTCGGCGATGATCGCGGCCGTTTTCGTTCCGCCGCCATCGAGCCCGACAACGTATAGGTTTTTCTTTGCCATTGCAGTGCGAGATTATAGTGGGAAATGGAGGAAATTGCAACCGTTTGCGAATCGATGGCGAACTTATCCATCTCTCTTTTCATTCAACGGATTTTTTGATATACTTGAGAAATTTCGGGAGCTATTTTCTGATGTTCCGTGTTGTATTCTTCGCTTGAAAGCTCTCCCACAATAAAACAGGAAACTCAATGAAACGCTTTCTCGCCCTCGGTATCTTTCTTCTCTTCTCGTCCGGGACCCTCTTCTCCTTCCAGGCAAAACAAAAAGCTCCCAATTTTTCATTGAAAACCGCAAAGGGCACCAGCCTTCAACTGTCGAAACTCAAAGGAAAAGTGGTTCTTGTGAACTTCTGGGCAACCTGGTGCGGACCATGCCGCGAGGAGATTCCCGGATTTCTTGAACTCTACAGCAAATACAAGTCCCGGGGGCTCGAAATTGTCGGCATTTCATTGGATGAAAACGGATGGGAGGACATCAACCCGTTCGTCGAGAAATTCAAGATCACGTATCCTATTGTCCTGGGAAACGAAAAAGTGGCAAAAGACTATGGAGACATTTATGGCCTTCCGACTTCCTTTGTGGTGGACAAAAAGGGGTTCATCGTAGACAAACATATCGGGTATCTCACCAAGGAACTTCTCGAAGAAAAAATCAAAGACCTGTTCTAGGATGAAGAATTTCGCCGTATCGCTCCTTCTCTGTTGCCTCTTCATCTTTGCGACAAGCCCTGCACAGGATGATTCCGGCCTCCCACGATCCAGCGCCCATAACGTCAAGGTTTCGCACAAGCTTTCCGTCGACAGAGTCGCGAAGGGTTCGACCTTTCAAATCGCGCTGATTCTCGATATTGCGAAAGGCTGGCACGTCAACTCACATCGGCCGACGACTCAATACCTCATCCCCACGGATGTTCAGTTGGAGCCCAGGGAAGGATATATTGTCACCGATATTAAATATCCGAAGGGAGCGCTGCAAAAACTCGGATTCTCCGACCAGCCGCTAGATGTCTACGAAGAGACCATCACGATTTTTGTGTCTGTGAAAGTCTCCGAAACACTCGCATCCGACGGCGACACAGTGAGAGGAAAACTCCGCGTGCAGTCATGCGACGACAAGGTGTGTCTTGCGCCTTCGACGATAAGTCTCGCCATCCCTTTTGCTTTGACAGACGCCGGTGCCACAATACAATTCATCAACGAAGAAACTTTCAGAACTTATAAAGTCGGAGAATTCCAAACTGACGTGCAGCCGCAAAACGAACTCGCCGCTCTCTTCGAAACCGAAGGTTCTTTTGTGGCTTTCCTCGCAATTTTTGTCATTGGACTGGCTTTGAACATGACCCCGTGTGTGTATCCGATGCTTTCTGTGACGGTATCTCTTTTCGGCACTCAGACCGAGACAAACCCCGTCCGAGCCTTTTCCAGGGCAGTCGTGTATGTACTCGGTATTGCGACAATGTATAGCGTGCTCGGCATGACGGCAGCGCTTGGTGGAGGATTGTTCGGCAGCTGGCTGCAGAGCCCATGGGTGTTGGGCGGTATTGGTGCACTCATGTTTGGATTGGCACTCAGCTCGTTCGGTCTCTATCAGATTCAAATGCCCTACTGGCTGACCAGCAGGCTTGGCGGCGCCTCGACCACTGGGATGCTCGGCCTGTATTTTTCGGGGCTCGTCGTCGGCGTGTTTGCCGCTCCGTGCATCGGACCGCCGGTGATTGCCCTTCTTACGTTCGTCGGCTTCAAAGGAGATCCGTTGTTTGGTTTTTGGGCCTTCTTTGTGTTATCCGTCGGACTCGGGTTTCCGTACTTAATTCTCGGGACGTTTTCGGGGCTCCTGAAGAAGATCCCGCGTTCGGGCGATTGGCTCACGTGGGTGGAAAAGGTCTTTGGCGTCGTGCTGACAGGAGGAGCCCTGTTCTACTTTAGTCTCGCCGTCCTGCCTAAGCTTGCCGTGTATATCATTCCGGTGGTCTTAGTCGTAGGCGGGGTTTATCTCGGATTCCTCGAGCCCTCGGGCAAGACCAAGAAAGTGATGCACGAAATGAAGCTGGGGTTCGGGATCATCGCCATCATGTTCGGAATTTACACTTTCAGTCGCTTGCAGGAAGAGAGCATCTCGTGGGAGCCGTATTCAGAAAAGAAACTTGAGATCGCCCGGGAAAACAGCCAGCCGGTGATCATGGATTTTTATGCTGATTGGTGCATACCGTGCCTTGAACTCGACCGGAATACCTTTGTCGACCGCGAAGTTATCCGGACGACGAAGGAATTCTTGCGCGTGAAAGTCGATTTGACCCGGTTCGATTCTCCCGAATCGGAGTCCCTCCGAAAAAAATACAACATTGCCGGGGTTCCGACCATCGTATTTCTGCGCCCGGACGGCACGGAGGAACTCAGCTCACGCGTCATCGGTTATCTCCCTCCGGACGAATTTTTGACGCGTATCAAGCCGGTGGTTGGTTCAAACTGATTGAGGCCCCTGGCGAAGCACGACGTTCTTCGTAAAAACCCCGGTGACAATTGGATAACATTCTTCTTATCGTTTTTGGCATCCTCTCAACGCTTTCCCTCTTGTTTGCCGGGTTATGCCTTTATTTTGCCGTCAAGAATGCGAAGAAAAAAGACGCTGAGGTCCAAATGGCTCTCTGGTCTTTCGGTGCTCTGGCGGGTCTCACGTTCGCAGGAATGTGCTGGGCATATTTCCTGATTCCGATTCTCATTCACCGGCTGCTCTAGTCGGTGGTCCCCATCCGACATGACATAACCAGCAAATGCAGGAAAAAGACCCACGAAAGCGCTTATTTGACCTTTCACCGGCTTTTTTGTAGTATGTCTTGACTATGACACAGGAACTAACCGACTTTTCCAAGCTCCCTTCCGCGAGGCTATATTTCAGGATCGGAGATACCATCGTTCGCGAAGGCGACCCGAGCGACGGTTGGTTCGTGTTGTTGACCGGAAAAGTGGGCGTGTTTAAAAGTGATTTCACGGTGGCGGAGATTGCAAAGCCCGGCACTGTCATCGGCGAGCTTGGCTTCCTGTTGAACATCCCACGAACTGCAACCCTCATCGCTCAGGAACCGACCCTTCTCCTTCATGTCCGCGTTGGGCTCGATGAGCTGTACGCACAGCATCCCGAAATCGCCAAGAGAATGATGATGATTGTGGCTGAACGCCTCGTCAAAACTACTGAGGACTGGCGAGATACGGTTGTACGAGTCGAAGCATACTAGATCGTCTATTCCGCAGCACTCACACACAATTTCGCACTGTTAGATGACACACTTCCGATTGAGGCATTCGGCTCTCTTCGTTTTGTTGCTGACGCTCGATGTGCACGGTCGCTCTTTAGACCCACTCAAACCGTTTCGCACGGAGAAAGCTCCAATCATCGACGGAAAGCTTGACGACGCCCTCTGGCAGCAGGCCCCTGTTGTCAGCGGGTTTAAAACATTTATTCCTGACTTCGGCCGTACGATGCCGGAATCGACACATGCCTACATGGCGTACGACAGCGATAACCTGTATTTCGCATTTTACTGTTTCGACCCCGAGCCTTCGGGCATCAAGGCTGAGATGACGGCCCGCGACAACACCCGGCCGCATGATTGGGTGTGCATTAATCTCGATTCGTTCAACGACCAGCAATCGCTGTATGCCTTTTATGTAAACCCGTTCGGCATCCAGAGCGATAGCCGGTTTGCCGCAGGAAACGAAGACTTCAGCGTCGACATGGTATGGAACAGCGCTGGACAGATCACGCATGACGGTTACGTTGTCGAACTCCAAATTCCATTGAAAAGCATCCGGTATTCAAGCAAGAATCCCGTTGAAATGTCTGTCTTTTTCGAACGGCGAGTTGCGCGGAGGTCGGAACACGCCTCTTTCCCGGAACTGGACCCCAAGAAGGGCTTCGCGTTTCTCACTCAGATGAGTACCCTCGTGTATCCGAACCTGGAGCCGTCGACCTTGTTCGAAATCCTTCCTGCAATCACACATAGCCAGAAATTTGCAGCGCCTCAGGGAAATCTGACGCAGGTTGAACGGGTCACCGAGATCAGTCTCACCGCCAAATACGGCATCACATCAGATCTTATCCTCGACGCAACATACAATCCTGATTTCAGCCAGATTGAAGCCGATGCAGGCCAGGTTGATGTAAACTTGCGTTATGGACTTTTCTTCCCCGAAAAACGACCGTTCTTTCTTGAAGGCAGCGAGAACTTTAATCTCTCAGCCTCCGGAACAGTGCAAGTTGTGCATACGAGAACGATTGTCAATCCACTCGTTGGCCTCAAAGTGAGCGGAAAGATTGGAGAGAAAAGCAGAATCGCCACGATCTATGCCGTTGATGAACTTCTCACGCCCGAGCCGGGAAGGTCGGGAACGCGGGCTCATTTTCCGATCTTGCGCTACAAGTACGCTCTTGGAGATGAGAGTTATGTCGGCGCGATACTTACCGGGAGAGAACTCGAGAACAGTTTCAATAGAGTGGTCGGCACAGATGCATCAATCCGCATGACTGGTTCGAGCACTTTCGATACCCAGGCGCTCTTTTCCCAATCGAAAGCAACAGATAGTGCAGACCGAACGGACGGGCATGCGATTTCACTCGAGTATAATCACGGAAGCCGTGACATCGATTTTGTCATCGGAACGAACAAAGTCTCACAAAACTTCTCGTCGGAAACGGGTTACGTCACGAGGACTGGAATCCTGTCATTCAACGCTTACGCGAGGCCAAAATTCTATCCCGGGGATTTCCTCCGCCGGGTCGATGTGCTCTTCTCGACGAACGGCACACGGGATGAACTGAGCAGTCTCTGGGAAACGTATAACGAAGTTGCGGTGATAAACATTTTTTCCGGCGGACAGAGCTCTCGATTCTCCTATTTCCACTCGACAGAGATTTTCCTTGGTGAACGATTCAAGACTGGCGGTTTTCTCGTGTCGGGTGGAGGACAGTTTACGAATGAAATCAACTTCAGTCTTCAATATCGCCGGGCAAATGCTATATTTTTCTCCGCAACACCGTACCAGGGAAGTGGCAGCAGGGCGACCGCAAGCCTCGTATTTCAGCCTTGGAACCAGCTGGAAATCAACAGCAGCATTACGTATGTCGATTTTTTCCGGTCGTCGGACAACGAAAAGATTTATGAATATCCGATCAGCCGGTTGAAGCTGACATATCAATTGAACAAGTACCTTTTTGTGCGTGGAATTGCGGAGTACAACAAGTTTAACAGAGCCCTGCTGAACGATTTCCTCATATCGTTCACCTATATTCCCGGCACGGTCTTCCACGTAGGATATGGCAGTCAGTACAAAAGAACTCGATGGGAAAGTGGGAGTTATGTCAACGACGACGATTTCTTCGAGACGCGCCGTGGTTTCTTCTTCAAGATGTCCTACCTCTGGAGATCCTGAACGGGCCCATCGCTTCATTCAGTTGGTGAATCACTGTGTAAACTGAAGGTCCTCGGGGGAACACATGGGTCAGCTTAGCTCTATCCCACTGAGGGTGAGAATTTTCACGATCGCTGCTGCTGTCTCTTTGTTCGTGGGTATTGTCTGGGTTTTTTATCAACAGGCGACATTCCTTCATGGCCCTGTGGTTTATGATGAAACAGACTCGGACTCGCAGGACGCATTGGTCCTTCCTGATTCGCTGAGTTATAGAGACTACACAATTGTCAGGACGCTCGATCCTCAGGACTCAACTTACGGCGTTGCGATTTTCAAGAACAAGCAGAGAGTCTGGCGCTCACGGGAAGAAACAATCAGGCCTGAATACAATGAAGTGAAGCTTGTTTCTCTCCTGCGCGATGGGGCCAAACAGCTGTTCGTGCAACATTTTTCGGGAGGAGCGCAATGTTGCTGGACGTCCATCATTCTTGAGCTCTCGGATTCCGTCCACACTCTCTTTCACACCGACGATTATACCGACCTGGGGTATCAACTCACCATGTCCGACCTTGACCGGGACGGCATGATGGACCTGCATCTGACCATCAGAACCTTCGACTACTTCGATAGACTGACACACGCCAACTCACCGTTTTCGTCGGCTTATTTCAGCTACTCCCCTTTAACGCGGACTTTCGTTCTCACGAGCCGTAAGTTCTCTAGCCTTATTCTGAACAAAACTCAGGAGCATGAACAGAGAGTCAAAGCCATGGCCGATACAACAGACTTCACTCAGTTTGAGGATATCGGCGGCGACTACTTGTCCTCCGTGCTGAAAGTCCTGATAGACCATGTGTTTGCCGGCCAGAAAGATAAAGGATGGGAATTCTTTGATACCTGGTATCGGCTTGCCGACAAAGACGAGATGAGACACAAGATTCAGCAGACGTTTGAGGCTTCGAATGTAAACCAGGAGTTGTATCCCGAATGAGATTGTAAGGTGGGAGTTTGTTTCTGGAATGTCCGTTACGTATATTTTCCGTTCAATTATTCAACCTGAGGAGGATTTATGAAACTATCGACGAGATTCTTCATATTCTTGACGGCGTCAATCTTCACATCCGCTTTCCTTTTTTCACAGGAAAAGAAGCAGGGAGCAGAGGCCACACTAAAAGGAGAGTTGATCGACCTCAAATGCTATAGCAGCGGCATGGGTGGAGGACGGGGCGAAGAACACCAGGACTGCGCTATTCAATGCATCAGAGGAGGCTTGCCCGTGGGCTTGCTCGACGAAAAAGGAGCTGTCTATCTTCTGGTACCCAGGAAGGGAATGAAGGGTGGGAACGAAGCACTCGCCGAACATGCGGCCCACACGCTGACATTCAAAGGGACATTACAAGACAAAGGCGGGATGAAGGTGCTGCACTATACGAGTTTCGAAATGGCCAAGTAGCCGTTAGGTCATCTGAAAATAGAAAAGGCGGTCGAAGACCGTCTTTTTTTGACTAGTTGAGCTGAAGTCCAACGGAAATCAATACCGCGAAGCCGCTATTCCCTCCCTCCACAAACGTCTGTTCCCTTGTCATATCCTCGGGCTTACCGCCGAAATCGACAAGAGAGTAATGGTATCGTAACTCTGGCTGCACGAAAACACCCGAAGAGACTTCAAAGATAAGCATCGCTCCACCGCCCACGTACCCCTGAAGCCTGGTCCCTTCCAGAGGAACATCGCCTTCCAGGTTTTCACCTGACGGAACTTGTGCGTTCAGGTACGTCAATTCGCTCCTCAGATTCGCCAGTCCGAAGCCGAGGTAGGGACGAAACACGGTTCCCCAACGCCATGAGACATCCTTGCCTGCCACAAAAAAAGCCATCAACCCGCTGGTTTTTTCGGATACGTCTGCATGCACGGTGACGGCCTGCGGGGGATTGATCGATACGAGCTTGATGACATCGAAACTGAATTGGCGAGTTACTCCGGAGTAGTAAGCGACGTTGACGCCGAGGAAGAAGCCGCTCGAAAGCGTTTGTGCGAACCAAACGCCCGCCCCGGCTCCGTAAAGCTTGTTCAGACCTTTTCCAAATGTCGGCGCAATCACCAGGCGCGGGACTTTCTGATCCTCAACGGGGATATACGTCGGCAACACAGTTTCCTTGGTCCTCGCAACAACCTCTTTCTTGTGAAATACCAGGAGGTTTCCTTCCCCCGTCTGAATCCGTATGCTGTCATCCGAATTCGCGACAAGCGTTCCGACAACTGAGGTCCCATTTTTCAGAATAACAGCATCGCGTATTGTTGATTGCGGCTGAGCCGGCAATTCGGTCAGCATGAGTGCGAAGAAGATGGCCGATGGAATTACTTTGTGCATTCCATGGAGAGAGCGGCCGCTTTCAGAGTATTCTTCATGAGCATCGCGATTGTCATCGGCCCCACACCCCCGGGGACGGGTGTGATCGCTTTGGCGACCTTGCTGGCCGATTCAAAATGCACATCCCCGACGATTCGGTAGCCGTTCTTTGCAGCAGGGTCTTCCACCCGGTTGGTTCCAACATCGATCACAACGACGCCCTCCCTCAGCATTTCGCCCCTGATGAATTCCGCTTTTCCCATCGCAGCAATCAGAATGTCCGCGGATTTCGTAAACGGCTTCAGATCCCTGGCTCCCGTGTGTGCTACGGTAACTACAGCGTTTGCACCTGCTTGCTTCTGCAGGAGGATATTCGCCACAGGTTTTCCGACAATATTGCTCCGCCCAACGATGACCACATGCTTCCCCGCCGGGTCATTTCCACTTCGGACAAGAAGTTCCTGAATCCCAACAGGTGTGCAAGGCTTCAAGGTATCTTCGCCGACCACAAGTTTGCCTACGTTCACAGGGTGGAATCCGTCGACATCTTTTCTGGGGTCGATAGCCTCGATGATTTTTGATTCGCTGATGTGTTTCGGGAGCGGGAGCTGAACAAGAATGCCGTGAATCTTAGAATCCTGGTTGAATTCCTGAATCAGTTCAAGCAACTCATGTTCCGATATCCCTTCGGGCTTTCGTTCTGTTACAGAGTAAAAGCCCATCTCCTCGCATGCCTTCCCCTTCATACGAACGTACACCTGTGAGGCCGGGTTGTCGCCGACGAGAATGAATGCAAGCCCGGGCGTCACTCGTTTTGCTTCTATGAATTTCTGAGTCGCTTTCTTAATCTCAGTCTTGATCTCTTCGGCGATTTTTTTTCCGTCAATAATGTGGGCGGGCATAGATGCTCGTTTATTCAACCAAAGCTGGGAAAAATCACTTGTTCGATCTTCGTGGCTTTCCCCGTCTCTGTGTCGACCTGGATATACACGGCGCACATTCGCACGTCGTGCTCGGCTATCTCAAACTTGTAAGGTGTCTGATGGATAAAGCGACGAATGGCGATTTCCTTTTTCATGCCGATCACGGAGTCATACGGACCTGTCATTCCCACGTCGGTGATGTAGGCCGTTCCATTCGGAAGAATACGGGCATCGGCAGTCGGAATGTGTGTGTGCGTCCCCACGATTGCACTTACACGGCCGTCCAGATGCCACGCAAAAGCCATTTTCTCGGCAGTCGCTTCGGCGTGCATATCGATGAGAATCACCTTTGTATCATTTGCGATCTTGC
>CAYIBG010000017.1:0-19275 GCA_964361365.1 uncultured Ignavibacteriaceae bacterium
CCCTGAGAAACTCCTCGTACCGAAGGTCGTTCAGTTTGTCTGATGCAAACCTGGCCTATGCAAGGAACTACAATTCTGCCTCGAAAATGTTGACGATCGACCCTGAAGATTCGGTTCAGTTTCGTGTGAGTTGGGATTTCATGGCAGACAACGGCGTGGATCTTCGGAATTCATTCTTTCGCTATTTCCCGGACGCTACATGTAGCGGGAGGACGATCGCACTGCCCGAATTCTTCAGCCTTCACAGCGAAATGCTGGTGTTCGACCGCCTCCCTGCTAACACAGCTACGATGAGCGAGTTTGTTTTCTGCCATGTAAATGCATTCGTCCTCCCGAATTTCTGCCCGCCGGTTCTTGGGTGTCCACAATGAAGCGAAGTCGGATCCATAAGATCTGCCAAATCAAGCCTAGGAGCCGCTGGGTGGCCTGTTTACTTTTCGTGATTTACTCATTCATTTCAATCGGTATGCGAGGCACAACGGGCATCGTAGAAGGAAGAGCGGTCGATAAGCAGACTCAGGAAAGGCTTATTGGCGTCAACGTCGTGTTGATTGGAACGGGTCTGGGTGCCGTGACAGACACTGCGGGAGAATATCGGGTCGGCAACGTGCGGGCCGGGGTGTACGACGTCCGCTTTAGTCTTATCGGGTATAAACCTGTCATCATGAAAAAAGTTACAATTTTGCCTGATTTACGTACGCGTCTTGATGTTGAGTTGGAGCAATCCGCGATTGAAGTAGAGGCTGTGGAAATCCGGGCCGAAAAGCCGCTTATTCAGACAGACCAGGCGGCAACGGCGTTCAGCGTCGGTGAAGTCAAGCTTGAAAAGCTTCCCATTGGAAGATTTCAGGAAGTCCTGTTACTCCAGCCTGGAACAACACTGGAAGGAAATGTTCGCGGCGGGAAGACAAATGAAGTGGTCTATCTCGTTGACGGCCTCCCAATCCAGGACGTGATCGGAGGCGGCTTGGGGTCGAATATTCCTAAGAGCTCCATCACGAGCCTGTCGATTCACACGGGAGGATTCGAGGCAGAATACGGGAACGCCATGTCAGGTGTCGTCAACTTGATCACAAAGTCTGGAAACGACCGCCAAGAGTTTTCTGTCAGATACGAACGTGACAGCTGGCTACCCGAGGGGTGGAACAGACAACAAAACAGGGCAGCGGAGCTTGAGTTGACTGCAAGCGGCTCTGTTGTCCCCGGCGAGGTTTACTTCTTCACGGCAAACAGCATTTCGACGTCGGACACCCGTTGGTGGGAAGACTTCCGGCATTTTTTCCTTTCGCCCATTAGTCATGAGGTGAGCGGTTTTGCAAAACTGGATTATGTGTTCTCCCCAACAACGAGGCTGACGACCCAGGGCATATACAGTGTGAGCTCGTGGCGCGATTATGAGTATAGCTGGAGGTTCAACCTCACAGGGCTCCCGACGAGGTCGCGCAATTCGTACCGGATTGGCACAACGTTGTCCAGCACGCTCAGCGATAACACTTTCTTCACGATGACCGCCAGTGCTTTTCAATTGAATACACGGATAGGCGATACAAAAGACGCTCTCACGCTCCAGCCTTACGAATATGATTTCTTCCTCCGCTATATCATAGGTGGAACGCGCAACTGGTGGGCAAATACTCGCCAGACCATCTACACGGTAAAAGGCGATCTTACATCGGAGATCTTTCGAAACCACATTTTCAAGGTTGGTGCGGAACTGAACCAATATCATATCCTCTCCGACCTTGTTAAATACGAGCCGCAAACAACCTATTTTGGCAAACCGATCGCCGGTGCCCCGCTCCTGAATTACAGCAACACGTATGCCTACCGACCGCGTTCAGGAAGCGTCTACATTCAGGATAAAGTTGAGCTCGTTCGTGATGGGTCGAATTTCAGTATAGGGCTTCGATGGGATTTTCTCGACCCGACCGCAGAACGTCCCGTCATCGATTCCATTCCAACAAACCCAAATGAGTTCGATCTTGTATCCACCAAAACGACGAAAACTACTCTCAAGCAGCAGTTGAGCGGCCGGATCTCGTTTGCAGCGCCCGTTGGTCCTCGAAGCTTTTTCTTTGCGAATGTCGGGCAGTATTTTCAGTATCCTTTGTTTGACTATTTGTATTCCGGTATCAACCCTGTCCAGCTGCGGCAGGGCGTCAAAAACGTTCTTGCCGGTAATCCCGACCTTGAGCCAGAACGCTCCATTGCATGGGAAATGGGCTTCAAGCATGGTGTCAACGAAAATGTGGTTTTTTCAGCCACCTACTTCCGAAAAAAATTCACCAAACAGATCGATACCAAAACGCTGGTTCCATTCGACAGCAAATTTGCCGGCGACTACGGCTTTGCCTCTTACGTCAATAACGCTGAAGCCTCGGCAACCGGACTTGAGTTTGTTTTGAGTCGGGAGCGCGATGAACGTGTTGCAGGAAGCATTTCATATTCGTATATGACAACCGAAGGAATCAGTGAGTCTGTGAACCAGACCATCAACTACTCCCAATGGGGTTTTCCACTGCCCCCGGTAGCCTTTCCGCTTTCATGGGACCAGCGCCACACTGTCAAAGCTGATGCGGACTTCCGGCTCGTCGGCGATATTCAGGTGAACATGATTTTACTCTACAATTCTGCCCGTCCCTACACGTACTTTCCGACAAGGGATGGTTACAAACCGCTGGATACAATGCATGTTTTCGTTCCCAATAATGCAAGGATGTTTGATGTGACTTTGTTGAACATCAAGCTGTCAAAGGACTTCAGGTTCGGCGAGCTCCATGCCACTGTTTTCAACGTGTATGCGCATGTCAGCAACCTGTTGAACAAAAAGAATGTCCGGTGGGTGGATTCGAACGGCCGCATCGGGGGTGAGCTGGAGGACCCCAATGCTTATTATGAACCGCGGCGAATTCGCATTGGAGTGAAGCTCACATTCTAGTTTCTTTGTTTTTAGCTCGATTTCTCGTATTTTATGGTGAATCGGTCGAGAGGCTGTAACACGGACGAGTGTTTGACGTCTTTATCTTCGAGTGGAGCGGGAACAGAAGGCTAGCTGGATAGAAAGGGATTTCATGAAGAAGCAATTCTCAGGATGGTCGGTTGCGGCTTTCGTAACGCTGAGCCTGTTTACGGGAATGGAGATCAACAAGCTCATTTCCGCGGACAACATTTATGAGCAGCTCAAGAAGTTCCAGGATGTGCTGAGCTTTACGGAAAAATACTACGTGGATGACGTCGACACACAAAAACTGACCGAATCCGCTATCACGGGTATGCTCAACACGCTCGACCCGCATTCCGTCTACATTCCTCCGAAAGCGCTCGAAAAAGTTACAGAAGATTTCAAAGGGAAGTTCGACGGTATAGGGATTTCATTCAGAGTGCTCAATGATACGATCACGGTTCTTGAGCCGGTAGCCGCGGGACCATCCGCTCGGCTGGGAATTCTCTCCAATGACCGTATAGTGAAGATCAATGACAGCTCTGCCATCGGATTCGATGACGCAAAGGTCATGAGAACGCTCCGGGGTCCGAAAGGAACCAAAGTGAGTGTTGCGATTGTAAGGCCCGGCGTAAAAGAGATTATAGATTTTGAAATCATACGAGACGAGATTCCGTTGTACAGCGTCGATGCTGCCTTGATGATTAACAAAGAGGTCGGATATCTGTTGGTCAACAGATTCAATGAGCAGACGAGTACGGAGATGTTGCGGGCGCTCCAGAAGCTCCGCGGCGAAGGGATGAAGAGGCTCATTCTTGATTTGAGGGGAAACCCCGGAGGATACCTGGAGGAGGCCGTGAGAATGTCTGACCTGTTTCTCGACGGAGGTACAAAGGAGAAACCGAAAACCATTGTGTACACGAAAGCTCGGCGTCCGGATTTCGAAGAATCCCATTCAGCCAAGAATGGCGAGGAGTACGAAAAAACTCCGCTCATCGTTTTGATCAATAATCTTTCAGCGAGTGCGAGCGAAATCGTTGCGGGCGCTATTCAGGATTGGGACAGAGGTTTGATCGTTGGGGAACCCAGTTTTGGAAAGGGCCTTGTTCAGAGACAATGGAAACTTGCCGATGGTTCAGCATTTCGGCTGACCATAGCGCGCTACTACACCCCCAGCGGACGCTTGATTCAACGGTCATACGAGGGCAAAGACAAGGAAAAATACCAGAGAGAAGCATTCGAACGGTCTGAGGAGGAAGGGGAAAACATCGAGCACAAGATGGACAGCAAGAACGGAGCTGATTCGCTCGGACCGGTGTTCAAGACGCATGCAGGACGCTCCGTACGGGGCGGCGGAGGAATCACACCGGACTATCTTGTCAAGGCGTCGACCATATCCGACCTGACCTTGACCATCTTTCGAAGAAATCTGTTTTTCGACTACACAAAAACCTACATGGAGGGTCCCGGCCTGAAGTTGCGGCAGGAATACGGGAATGCATTGCAGAAATTCAGGCAGAATTTTCAACTGTCAGGCGAAATGATGAAAGGTTTTCGAGAGTTCGTCGTCTCCAAAGGCGTCGCTATCAAGCAAGAGGAATTCGACAAAGAACTCCCGTTGATCAAGAGCATGCTGAAATCGTACATAGCGCGCACGCTCTTTGGAGCCGAAGGTCAGGTTCTCGTCAGACTCGAAATGGATGTTCAGTTCCAGAAAGCTCTGACCCTTTTCCCCGAGGCTGAAAAAATTGCAAAGCTGAACTGAGGACACCTCAAGTCCATCCACTGCTTGTGATTCCATTCTTACTTGTGTTTTTGACGACTTGGATTGCGGTTCCAGGTTCAACTCCCTCCTCGATCACAAAGCACATCTCACGCGATTCTGTTGTGGTTCGCGATCCCCTGCTGCAGGTAGGAGAAGAACTCGAGTACAACGTCAGTTATTCGATCTTTAATGTCGGGACAATCCGTATCCTTATTGTGGGAAAGGAGCAACGAAACGGGCGGGAGGTTTTCAAAACACGGGCTATCATCGATTCCAACCCGAGTCTTTCCTGGCTTGTCGACCTCCATATTCGATTTACGAGTGAAATGGACGGGGACCTGTATTCCTATTCCTGGATTGGCGACGATAGCACGGCGAAAGAGACGAAGTTCCGAAGAATTACATTTCAGTATGACAGCAGTCGGATGGTTTTTGACAAAGGGAAGAAACTCCCGAACAACGACCTCCAGGTCGAATCGGTTGACACGATCGCGGTCGGTGAAAAATGTCAGGACGGGTTTACAGTGTTCTTCTATGCTCGAAAGCATGTGCATCAAAAAAAACAAGTGAACGTGCCCACGTTCATCGAAAACAAGAAGGTGAACACGTTTATCAATTTCATGAATTCAGTCACGGACGTGAATATCGATGCAGTAGACTATCCGGTCGAAGTGGTTGAGTTCGACGGAAAAGCCGACTATGTGGGTGTGTTTGGCCTTACGGGCGGTTTCAGCGGGCAGTTCAGTAATGATGACGCCCGGATTCCCATCGTTGCCCGAATGAATGTGATTCTGGGCAGTATTAAGGTGGAACTGAAAAGCTGGAAGAGAGAAGGCTGGCGTCCTCCCAAGTTTGTCGAGAGAGATTGAGCACGATCATCCCTTTTGGATTAAAGTCGCCAAGGATCCATCAGTCGGTGTTCGTTGCTGAAGGTGCGAGAATCATCGGCGATGTCGAAATTGGTGAAGACAGCAGCGTTTGGTTTAACACCGTGATTCGGGGGGACGTCAATTACATCAGGATCGGCAAAAGCACGAATGTGCAGGATAACTGCGTTCTTCACGTCACCCATGAAAAATATCCATGCCTCATCGGCTCCCATGTGACGGTGGGTCACAACGCTGTTGTTCACGCTTGCACCGTGGGCGATTTTTGCTTAATTGGGATGGGTGCCATTGTCCTGGACAATGCGACCATTGGACACCATTCACTGGTTGCAGCAGGATCGCTCGTCCTGGAACACTTTCATGTACCGGAGGGGTCGCTTGTTGCTGGAGTTCCAGCTAGAGTGAAGCGACAATTGACGCCCGATGAAAAGAACCGATTGGAACAGTCGGCGCAGCATTATGTCGATTACGCGAAGGCCTATCTCAACCAATAGATGACCAGCGTGGAGACGGAATGAAACTGACATTCTGGGGGGTGAGAGGTTCGATCCCGACGCCCGGGAAGCATACCGTCCGGTATGGAGGCAACACGCCTTCACTTGAATTGCGTTTGGATGATGATAAACTCATCATTTTCGACGCTGGAACCGGTATCCGAAATCTCGGCGACTTTCTGATCAACAACGGCGAATCGGTAAAGGGCTTCCTGATGATTACCCACCCGCATTGGGATCATATCCAGGGTTTCCCTTTCTTTAAACCCGCCTTTATTTCCGGCAATGAGTTGACGATCGTTGGAACCGAGCGGCCCGAAAAATCTTTGAGCGAAATCATCGCGGAACAAATGAACAGAATCTATTTTCCCATTCAACTCCACGAATTGAAAGCAAAAATCAATTTTGTCCCTATTCGTGAAGAAGGTGAAATGAAAGTTTTTGAAGCGAAGGTGAAGATGATCTATGTGAACCATCCGGGATTTACGGTTGCGTATCGACTCGAATACAACGGCAAAACTCTGGTGTATGTCAGCGACAACGAACCGTTTGATCGCACAGCGTCAGCGTCGCTCACAAATGTCGAGGCCATCGTCAAAGAAAAGTATAATACAAAAAACGGAGATCCGAACCAGCGCATTTTTGATTTCTGCCAGGATGCCGATGTCCTCATCCATGATGCGACATATACTCCTGAGGAATATATCGACCGAGTCGGTTGGGGGCATTCGCACTATCTCTTTGCATTGAGAGTTGCGGCAGAAGCGAACGTGAAGCGTCTCTATTTGTTTCATCATGATCAAAACCACAGCGACGAAAAAGTCGATGATATTTTGAAAAAGTGCAAAAAGGAACTCATCAGCAGAGGATACAAGTTTGAATGCGAGGCAGCAATCGAGAATATGACGATTTCCATCTAAACTTGACTCTCGCGCACATCGTGGTTATATTTGCTGTTGTCAAGCTTACGAACTCGAACAAAAAATGAGGTTGGAACGATTCACCGGTCTGCGCACAAGACGTTCGAATATACAGTCGATATGGCGTGTCACCCCGACTTGCTGACAATAGAATGGAATGCGGTCCGGGGTTTTTTCGTTAAAAAGGCTTGGGTGGCTCTGCGATGACAGTTCAATTTTCAGACAAGGACATTAGAAGACTCTCGCAGGTGCTCGGTGCGCCGGGGAAGAGGTCGGGTGGCAACTACCGGTTCGAAGTCGAGAACAAGGAGCATGGGCGGAAGCTCGCGCTCGAGATTTATCCCATGATCCCCATAGGAAAGAAAAAGGGCGCCCTTATTTCGGTGTACACTCCGACGTCACATTTGCAGCTTCATTTCTGCACAGGATATGTCATTAGCGAGATGCTCGGGGAGGTTACCTTTGTCGGGGAATCAAACGGAAAGCTTTCGGGGCTGACCGTTGAGCGCGAAGGAGGCTGCTCTCTCTATGCGAACGTCGATCGGGAGATCCTTTCCGGGGATTTTACGAAACTCGGACCCGAAGTCATGCTGTCGGGAATTGCTCTTTCCCTGACGGAATCAGTTTTGCCGGAGGAGTCTGGCGCTAAAAGCAAACGAGTTTCAACTTCGGCCCGACGCGGAATTTCAAAACAAAAGACTTAATGCACGTGGTCAGAACGAATCATTCCTCTCTCCGCTTTTCGACGAAGGAAACTTTTCGGACCATCGACAGCGTTCTACGGGCGGAAAGAAGAAGAGGAATGTCGATCTCCGTTGTTTTTACCCATCACCGGTTCATCAGGAAGCTCAACAGGGTGTTTCTGGGCCATGATTATTCGACTGATGTGATCGCGTTTGCGATTGATGCCGATACGGGGATCGACGGTGAGCTGTACGTCAACCTTGACAAAGCCAGAAGTCAAGCGCGCCAGTATCGAGTTTCATTACGGAACGAGACAAAACGTCTCTTGATTCACGGAACGCTTCATGTGCTGGGTTACAGTGATAAGACGACGAAGCAAAGGAATTCCATGGTGGCGAGGGAGAATCATTATTTATCTCTCTTGGAGGAACGATAGAGCATGCAGGAGCGAATCGTAGAGATCATCCTTTTCCTTGTGAACGAGCTGAAATCGAACAAGCAGTTGAGCGAGGTCGACGTTTCCATGTTGACAAACAGCGGCTACACGCAAAGCGAAATCTCCACAGCATTTTCCTGGGTCTTTGAACGGATGTCGGTTGGTCAGCAAGTTATACCGCCCGGGAAAAGCGGCGAATCGTCCAATCGCATTTTGAACGACGCCGAGAGGCTCGTCATGAACTCCGAGGCGTTTGGTTATCTTCTGCAATGTCATGAGTTGGGAATCATCACGAATTCGGACATTGAACTCATCATCGAAAGGATCATGGGGGCTGGGTTTGCGTCGGTGGGAATTCCCGAGGTGAAGTCGTTTATCGCCGGAATTCTCTTCGACCCGAGCAGCGGCAGCGGAGGACACATGTCCTTAGGGTCGAATGACACGATTCATTAAAGAAATGGAATAATGGAAACATCATTTGTCATAGTAGAATCGCCCTCAAAAGCGAAAACCATCAACAAGTATCTCGGAAAAGGGTACGTGGTGGAGGCCTCGGTCGGCCACATCAAGAATCTCCCCAAAAGTAAATTAAGCGTCGATATTGATAACGGCTTTGACGTGGTGTATGAAACCATTGAAGGCAAAGAGGACGTCATCGAGAGACTCCGGGCGAAGGCGGCAAAAGCGAAGACTGTTTACATCGCAACAGACCCGGATCGGGAGGGAGAAGCCATTGCCGCGCACATCGCCGATGTAATCCGCGACGTGAACAAGAATGTAAAACGGGTGCTGTTCCATGAGATTACCGCCGAGGGAGTCCGGGATGGCATGGCGCATCCCAAGAAGATTGACCGGCACCTCGTAATGTCTCAACAGGCCCGGCGTGCCATGGACCGGATCGTCGGCTACAAGGTGAGTCCGTTTGTGTGGAAAACGATTTACTATGGACTCTCAGCAGGTCGTGTTCAGTCTGTTGCCTTGCGGCTGATTTGTGAAAGAGAAAAGGGAATCAAATCATTCGTCCCGGTTGAATACTGGTCTATCACCGGGGACTTCCAAACGACCTCGGGTGAGTCTTTCCTTGCGAAACTGGCGAAAATCTCCGGCAGCGATCCAAAGATTGCAGATGAGACAACTGCGCGGGGGTATGTCGCGGATATTCAGAAGCATCAATTCGAGATAAAGTCTGTTGACCGGAAACCCGTCAAACGGAATCCCCCCGCTCCTTTTATTACGAGTACTTTGCAACAGGATGCGGCCAGGAGACTTCGTTTTTCTTCAAAGCGAACGATGATGCTTGCCCAGAAGCTCTATGAGGGCCAGGAACTTGGAGAGGAAGGGCTGACCGGGCTTATCACCTACATGAGGACGGATTCCACGCGGCTCAACGGAGAGGCCGTTTCCCATGTCCGGGAGTATATTTATGAGAACTACGGGAAGGAATATGTCCCGAAGGAGCCCCGATTGTACAAGAAGGGCAAAGCATCTCAGGATGCCCACGAGGCAATCAGGCCGACATCTGTCAAGTTCTCGCCAAAAGTCGTGAAGAAATACCTCGACAAAGACCTCTATCTGCTCTACGAGCTCATCTGGAACCGATTTGTCGCCTGTCAAATGTCCCCGGCTCAATTTGAACAGGTTACGGTAGATGTGGCGGGCGGGGACTATCTGTTCAGGGCTTCGGATCAGCTCCCGACATTCCGAGGATTCCTTCAAGTATTCGATGACATGCAGGAAGAGGGCCCCGGCGAGCAGGAAGATTCGGATCCCACTTCAAAAATTCCGCCCACCATTGCATCTGGGCAAAAAACCTCCATACTCAATATTTTGCCTCGCCAGCATTTCACGAAACCGCCGGGTCGGTACACCGAAAGCAGTCTCGTCAAAGACCTGGAGGCTCTGGGGATCGGCCGACCCAGCACGTATGCGCTGATCGTGAGTACTGTCATAGACCGGAAATATGTTGAGCATCAAGAAAGAAAGCTTTATGCGACAGACCTCGGCATCCAAGTCAATGACCTCCTTGTGAAATACTTCCCCGCAATCTTTAACGTAAAATTTACGGCAAGGATGGAAGAAGAGCTCGATACGATTGCGTCGGGAAAACAGGACTATCTGAAGGTCATGCAGGACTTCTATGAGCCGTTTCATCATGCAAATGAGAAGGCACATAGTCTCGCGTCGAATATCAAAAAATCGCTTCAGGAGAAGACAGACCAGCTGTGCGAGCTTTGCGGTCGTCCGATGGTTGTGAAGTGGGGACGCAACGGGCGCTTTATGGCTTGTACGGGATATCCCGAGTGCAGGAACACGAAACCTCTGGCAGAGGATCAGGAGAAGCACCAGCACGTTGTGGGCGTCAAATGCGAGCTGTGCGGAGGAGACATGGTGGTGAAGGGCGGGAAGTTTGGGACGTTCCTCGGATGTTCGACCTATCCTTCATGCAAAAACACGAAGCCTATCTCGATGGGAATTAAGTGCCCGAAATGCAAGGAAGGCGACCTCATCGAACGACGCACGAAGAAGCGCAAACGGACATTTTACGGCTGCTCAAAATATCCGGCGTGCGATTTTGCATCATGGGACAAACCGATGAATGAACCGTGCCCGCTTTGTGGGAATTCATTTGTTGTGATGAAGTATTCACAGACAAAGGGCGAGTATGTCATTTGCCCGGAGTGCAAACAAGAAATCGTCAAGGAAGAAGTCGCCCTCAGGGCATAAATCCCACTCCATGCATAGAGCTGTCCGGTCATACTTGGAGTATCTCGAAGAGGAACGAAATTATTCTCCTCACACCATCCAGAATTATCAAATTGATTTGTCCCAGGTCCTGGACTTCCTCAAGCAGGAACAACTCACATCCTGGAACGAAGTCGACCGTCAGGTGTTGAGGTCTTTCTTGGGTTCTCAATTTGACCGCGGCTACAGCAAACGTACTGTCTCGCGTCGAATCGCTTCTCTCAGGTCTTTTTTCAAGTATCTCAACCGCAAACGTATTCTTCAATCAAATCCTGCTCTCACTCTTGTAACGCCAAAACTGGAGAGGCGTCTCCCCAGTTTTCTTGACGAACAGACAGTGACGCGCCTGATGGAATTGCCGGATATCGCATCGGTTGAGGGAAAAAGGGACAAAGCGATCCTCGAACTCTTGTATAGTACTGGAATGCGCTTGAGCGAGATGGTGAATCTGAATGTATCGCGTATCGATTTTGTCCATGCGATTGTAAAAGTGCGGGGGAAAGGAAGGAAAGATCGAATTGTTCCCGTGGGAAGAGCTGCTCTCGATGCACTCCAATCCTATCTTCATACAAGGGGTGTGGGTGCCGGGAATATGCACAACATGCCTCTTTTTACGATTCCCAATGGAAAAAGAATTTACCAGGGTGCAGTGGGCCGGCTCGTGCGAAAGTATATTGCAAGAGTTTCTGAGGTGGAAAAGAAAAGCCCTCATGTCATCCGACATTCTTTTGCGACACACCTCCTGAACCGCGGAGCCGACTTAAAAGCTGTCAAGGAACTTCTCGGTCATGAAAGTCTTTCGACAACCCAGGTGTACACGCATGTTTCAACGGACCGGATGAAAAAAGTCTACGAACGTTCACATCCAAAAGCATGACGTGCAGTATCTTGAAACCGTCCAACCAAAGGAAACAAAGATATGCAAATCCACGTTACGTCGAGGCATTTCAAAGCGCAAGAGTCGCTGGTGGAACACGCCGAAGAAGCTGTTGCACAATTAACCCATTATTACGACGGGATTATCAAAGCCGAGGTTATTCTGAGTTTTGAAAAGGCGAGGAACAGTGTGAAGAGTGCTGAAGTGAGAGCTACGGTCTACAATGCAGTATTGACGTCGATCGTGACCAGCGATGATTTTAAGAAGTCGATTGACTCAGCAATAGTCAAAGTCCTGGTTCAACTGAAAAAATACAAGGACAAACTCCATTCGAAAGATCGAATCGCAGTACGTCGCGTGCGTTTGAAAGTATAACCTCCATGTCACTCGAGAAGTTCAAAGAAACTCGAAAAAAAAGCATTACGGTAGGATTTCTCTTCGAATCGAACCGTGCACGGCTAAAATTGAAGGCGGTGAACGGTGATGTAGGGTTCGGGAAGGAAATCCAGGACAAAAATATTCATCGTCCAGGACTGGCGCTCGCAGGATATGTTGAGCTGTTTACCTATGATCGAGTACAGGTGTTTGGGAATACCGAAGCCCGTTACCTGAAGCACCTGAGCCTGGTCGAACGTATGAAGTCTTTCAAAACAATTTTCCAGTTCGATCTCCCGTGCATCTTCGTCACCAATGACAATGTCATTGACCAGGAACTTCTTGCCATTGCGTCGGAACACGGCGTTTCTATATTTCTCACCCCCTTCGAAACGACAAAACTGGTTTATTTTCTGAGCGATTTTCTCGACGACCAGTTCGCTCCGCAAACAGCTGTTCATGGTTCGTTCATAGACGTCTATGGCATCGGAGTTCTGCTGACGGGCAGGTCGGGTATAGGCAAGAGTGAAGTCGCACTGGACCTCATTGAACGCGGTCATCGGCTCGTCACGGATGATGTGGTGATGGTTACGCGAAAAGGGGAAGGGATCCTTATGGGAGCGGGTTCCGATGTTGTCAAACATTTCATGGAGATCAGGGGCCTGGGACTTATCGACGTGCGTTCCGTCTTCGGTATCCGATCGATCAGGTTTCAGAAGCGGGTCGAAATCATCGTTGAATTGGAGGAATGGAAAGGTGATGCGGAGTACACGCGCACAGGGTTGGATCATGCCACCATCCAGGTGCTGGGGGTTGAGATGACGCATATCAAGCTTCCTATTTTTCCGGGAAAAAACATCACGGTTATTGTAGAAGTGATTGCCCTTGACTATCTTCTGAAACACTACGGATATGATGCCGCAAGAGAGTTTTCCAAGAGGCTTGACCACGCCATTTCTGAGAAAACCAAAGGAAAACGTGCTATCGACTATTTTGAGCACGATTTCGAATAGTCCTTCTTTACCTTGACAAACCTTTAAAAATTTTATATTTTCCGGTTGCTTTTTTTTGACAAGCACGTTCTAGGACATCAAAGGACATAACGAGTCATTCTTCAATGAAGCTATACTACTTTTCGCCCAAGACCCTGACATTCAAAGAGTTGCGATGGGGAAAGACGCGACTCACAATCTCCGGTTTCATCCTCGGGGCAGCCTTCCTTTGGTTGACCATCGAGATGAATCAGTTGAACGGGGACGCGTTGGGTCTCGGGATTGCCCGCACCGCTGCGCTCTTGAATGAAAATAGAGTATTGAAGGAGCAACTTCGGGTTGTTGCCGGACGAATCGATGTCCTGGAACAGCACATTGAACGGATTCATGAAGAAGGAAATGATTTACGTTTGCTCGTCGATTTGCCGAAGATTGATGAAGATACGCGGAAGGCAGGTATCGGTGGCGTCGAGGATCGGATCGATTTTACGACGTCTCCCGGAGTGAATGAGCTGTTAAATCATCTCAGGAACACCGTTGAAAAAGCTGACCGTGAGTTACAACTACAACTGAAGAGCTACACAGAAGCTGTGAAGCAATACGACGTCAACAAGGTGCGGTATTCGCACACTCCTTCCCTCAGGCCGATGAAGGGGTTTTATGCAAGAGAAAAATTCGGCATGCGCTTGCACCCGATACTCGACATTTACCGCAAGCATGAGGGAATTGATATCGCAAATGATGTGGGTACGCCCGTCTATGCCTCCGCGAACGGCAAAGTAGAACTCTCCGGCCGCCACGGCGGGTACGGCATCATGGCTCAGATCAATCACGGGTACGGCTTCAAGTCTTTATATGCTCATATGAGCAAGGTTCTCGTGCGGGACGGCCAGGAAGTGAAGCGAGGAGAAGTGATTGGTCGTTCAGGTAATACCGGACTTTCGAGTGGACCTCACTTGCATTATGAGGTCCGATCGAACGGCATCGCTCAGAATCCCTCAGACTACTTTTTCGATGACGTGAGCCAGGAGGAATACAGAGCTCAAAAGCGGATTCTGGATTAGGTCTATGGTTTTGATTATGCGTTCTACTCAGGAGAGTGGTGATGATTTGGACAATCGAACTCGCATCGTATTTGGATGATGCTCCATGGCCTGCAACGAAGGATGAATTGATTGATTACGCGTTACGGACCGGCGCCCCGATGCAGGCTGTCCAGAACCTGGAAGAACTGGAAGACAGCGATGAACCTTATGAAAGCATAGAAGAAATTTGGCCTGATTATCCAACCGACGAGGATTTTTTCTTCGAGGACGACAAGGAATACTGAACCAAGACAGATCGTTTTTCAAGAAAAGGTAGCCCACCGGCCCAGCACCTGCTGCTGGGTTTTTTTTTATCGTGAAGCGATCATGCTGCGAATTCTGATATACTGTCTGGTGTGCATCACGCTGACTGCTGCCGTGAAGGCTCAACAGCGTTACGAGGTCGGAACTCTCGAAGTTATCGGCAACGATGAGCTCTCGGTAGACCAGCTGCTGAGTGTCATCCAGACTCGCGAAACACCATGGTGGCTGTGGAAGGCTCTCTATTCGAAGCCTGAGTATTACGACCCGATTGTTTTTGACGCCGACTTCGTCCGGCTTCGACGTTTTTATGAAAACAGCGGATTCTACCATGCCCGAATTGACACGTCTCTTCGGTTCGATGATGGCTCGGGGATGGTGGATCTCCAGTTCCGGATTCAGGAAGGTCGAAGGAGTTACATCGATACGCTCGAGTACAAAGGGCTGGGAGGCTTGCCGCCCGAATTCATGGATGAAGTGAACTCAGGAAAATTCATCGAAGTGGGCGCTCCGTTTGTTCTCGATGAGATTCAGGCGGAACTCCGGCGCGTCGTGACTCTCTTTGCCAACTACGGGTATGTCGGCGTGGGTGTTGAAACGCCCCGGGCAACCAAATATGCCTCCACGAATAACTTTGCGATCGTGTTCTCATTTACACCTGGAGAACGATATCGGTTTGGGCAGATCAGTGTCGTGCAGGATACGACGAGCATACTCTTAGCCGATACGGCGATCATCGTCCGACATCTGGATTTTGTTCCGGGGGATTTTTACAGCGAGGCGACAAAATACGAGAGCGAACGCAGTTTGAACCGATTGGGGTTGTTTGAAGCCTCACGGATAGACCGGACCTTCCCGGATTCCTCGCTGGACCAGCTTGAAATCCCCATGCGCGTCTCTGTTCGAACAAGACCGTTTAACGAGTTGACGCCGGAAGTAGGCATCAACGACAAAGACAACGCTCTGAACATCTTGATCGGTATGGGCTATAATAACAGGAATTTTCTGGGGGGCTCGAGAAATTTTTCAACCCGGTTGACTTTTCAACTCCAATCCCTGCAACATCTCGAACTGGGCAGAATATTCGGACAGACTGGACTGAAGGATAGCTCTCTTATTTCTTACATAGATTTTTCCATGCAGATTGTCCAGCCCTACTTCTTTAGCAACAAGGTAACCTTAACGACGACACTTTCAGCAATTCTCGATAAGCGGCGGGCGTATTACAATCCAATTCTCAAAGGACGGCTGGGAGTTACAGCTCAGACGGCAACATACACTCGCTTATTTGTCGACTGGAACCTGGAACGTGTCGACCCGACCAGTTTTGGCGGACCGCTCGATACCAGAAATCCAGATTTACAGCGCCAGTTGAATTCGATTGAAACTGTTACGCTCCAGCGCGATAAGCGAAACGACTTGTTTTCTCCGTCTGATGGATTTCTGCATTCGATTTCGTTCGAGGAGGCGGGATTGCTGCCTTCGGCGTTCGGAGGACTCCTCGGTGCTGATTTGCCTTATTCGCAATACTATAAAATCAGCGGCATCGCACAATGGTATTGGGATGCCACGGGCGGGCGAAAGACAATTTGGGCGGCGAGATTGCATGGCGGTTTTGCTGAGTTGTATGGAAACCCAACCTCGCCTTCCATCCCCATTAACCGCCGATTTTACGCAGGTGGAAGCAGCAGTGTACGCGGCTGGAGTGCCCGCACTTTGGGTTCCATGGCCGATTCTCTCAGAGACTTTGGCGGCTCAGCCCTGTTTGAAGCCAGTGTGGAGTTACGTCTCAATCCGCTTAAAGAAGCGGGGAAATTCTTATTCATGGACCTGAACAAAATCTCGTTTGTGCTGTTTTATGACGTCGGAAACGTGTGGATCAAAGCCAGACAAATTCGCGCAAGTGAACTTGCAATGGCAGCAGGCTTCGGACTTCGTTGGGATACAGTCGCCGGCCCTATCCGGATCGATTTCGGCATGAGAGTGTTTGATCCGACGGCTGCCGAGAATGAACGTTCTATTCTCCAGAAACGGTTCTGGAAAGACACTTTCCTCGGAGGGGTTTTACATTTAGGAATAGGCCATGCTTTTTAAATGCGTATGAGCTGGAATAATGTCATAGGCCAAAATCGGACGAAGCAGCTGCTGCAAAATTCCTTCAGCAAAGGTCGTATTGCACATGCGTATCTCTTTCATGGCGATGAAGGCATCGGCAAAGATGCCATGGCCATCGCATTTGCCCGGCTCATAAACTGCAAGAAGAAGCGTACTGATGCTTGCGGAGAATGCGAAAGTTGCAGGAAAGTTGACACACTGCAGCACCCGGACATTCACTTGATTTTCAAGCTTCCCGTTGGACGGGGTGAAGGAAAAGATGACGGACCGCTCGACAAGCTCAGCGACGAACAAATAAAAGAAGTGAGAGACCAGATTGCTCTGAAAGCGGCGGACGCCTACCATCACATTGCAGTCTCAAAAGCGAATTTCATCAAGATCAACAGTATTCGAGAGATTCGCAGGGCTGTGTCGATGTCTTCGTATGACAATGGCAGGAAAGTATTCATCGTTGTGGATGCCGAGGACATGAATGCGGAGGCGAGCAACTCGCTACTCAAGACTCTTGAGGAGCCTCCGCCGAATACGATCTTGATTCTGACGACTGCGCGGAAAAGCATGCTGCTTTCCACGATCATCTCACGCTGCCAATCTGTGCAATTCGACTTGCTCGACGAGCGGGAGCTTTGTGACGCTCTTATTCGCCGGGAGAATGTGGACACGGAGCAGGCCAAAATTGTTTCCAGGCTTGCACAAGGAAGTTACGCAAAAGCGAAGAAGCTGCTTTCAAGAAACCTGCTGCAAGAACAAAAAGACGCTGTCGATTTTTTACGACTGGTTTTGAGTCCACATAAAGCAAATCTTATTTCTGCAGTCGATCGTCTCGCGTCGACAAGGGACCGCACGTTGGTGGAAGAATGGTTGAAGGTGTTGCAATCGTGGATACGGGATGCCCTCGTTTTGAAAGAGACGGGCGAATCTTCTGTACAGGAACTCCATCATGCAGACTTGAAGAATTTTCTCGACCGCTTTCCCCGGGCGGATCTTCTCGGTGCACTCCAAACTGTGGAGCGTCAGATTGCTCTTGTAGGCAAAAATGTCTACCTTCCTCTCATCCTTACCACGCTTTCAATCGATCTGAAGAGACACCTTTCCCGATAGCTCAGTGAAATTCCAGCCCATGAGAATCCTCGTGACGGCAGCGCTGCCGTATGCGAACGGGTACATTCATCTCGGCCATCTGGCCGGAGCGTACCTGCCTGCGGATATCTACGTAAGATATCAACGGTTGAAGAAAAGGGACGTGTTGTTCCTGTGCGGGTCGGACGAGCACGGAGTAGCGATCACGGTAACTGCAGAAAAAGAGAAAATCACGCCCCAGGCTGTGATCGACCGCTACCATCCCGCAAGTCAGAAGGTCTTTGCTGATTTTGGGATGAGTTTCGATAATTACTCGCGGACATCCATTCCCCTGCATCATGAAACGGCTCAGGAGTTTTTCAAAGAGTTTCACAAACAAGCAATCCTGAAAGAGAAAAGGGAGAAACAGTTGTATTGCGAGAAAGATAGGATGTTTCTTGCAGACAGGTACGTGGAAGGGGTATGTCCGAATTGCAAGCATCCACAAGCCCGGGGAGACCAGTGTGAAAACTGTGGAACATGGCTCAATCAGGTCGATTTGATCGACCCGAAATGCAAGATGTGCGGCACAACGCCGGTCGTCAAGGAAACGAATCATTGGTATTTTCCGCTCGGGAAGTACCAAAAAAGGCTCGAGGAATACATCGCGGAACGGAGCGAACGGGATGGGTGGAAGGAAAACGTGCTTCGGTATTGTGAAAGCTGGTTCAAGAAGGGATTGGAAGACAGGGCTGTGACGAGAGACCTCAGCTGGGGCGTCCAGGTCCCTGTGAGTGGTTATGAGCACAAAGTCATCTATGTGTGGTTTGACGCCGTGCTTGGATACATTTCATCGGGTAAAGAGTGGGCGCAGAAAGCGGGGCGAAAAGACGCATGGGAGGATTACTGGCTGAGGAAGGACACAAAATACGTGGCTTTCATCGGAAAGGACAATATCGTCTTCCACTGCATCGTGTTCCCGGCAATGTTGATGGCATGGAACGATACTGGCAGTTCTCAATATGTATTACCTGAAAATGTCCCTGCCAACGAATTCCTTAACTTCGAAGGACAGAAATTTTCGAAGAGCCGGGGCTGGGGCATCGACGTGGCGGATTTCCTAAAATATTTTTCGGCAGACACGCTTCGTTACACTCTCGCTGTCAACCTGCCGGAGTCCCGGGATTCTGATTTCTATTTGAAGGATTTTCAGGCAAGGACGAACAACGAGCTGGCGGACATCCTGGGCAATTTTGTGAACAGGACGTTTGCGTTCATCGAGCGGAATTTCGAAAGCTCCGTTCCTGCGAAGGGCACCCTGAATGCGCTCGACAAGGAGATGTGCGAGGTCTTGAAGCAGGCTCCGGGAAAAGTGGGTGGGCTCATCGAGAGATATCGTTTCCGAGACGCCACGCTGGAGGCTATGAATGTCGCAAGGTTCGCTAACAAGTATTTCAACGATAGCGAACCCTGGAAAACCCTGAAATCCGACCGTGACCGATGTGCCACGGCGATTCATCTGTGTGTTCAAGTTGTCCGATCACTGGCAATTCTCATGGAGCCGCTTATTCCATTCACGGCGAACCAAATCTGGAGCATGCTGAACGAGCGGGGAACCATCAGAGATGCCGGGTGGGAGAGC
>CAYIBG010000018.1:0-7569 GCA_964361365.1 uncultured Ignavibacteriaceae bacterium
CCTTCAAGCCACTGGAGCGAGTCGAGGTCAAGGTGGTTGGTGGGCTCGTCGAGGAGGAGAAGGGAAGGCTGAAGAAGCAGGAGCTTCGCAAGCGCGATGCGCATTTGCCAGCCTCCGCTGAACTCGTCCGTTTGTTTCTCCATGTCCTGCGCGGAGAACCCGAGGCCAAGCAGGATTTTCTCGATCTTCGATTTCAGCCGGAACACGTCGGAGTCCTCGATCTGGTGCTGCAGCTCCCCGTAGATCTCGAGCAATTCCTGGAACTCTTCCGTCTCGTGACTCACCTCTGCCATGCGTATGTGGACTTCCTCCAGCCGCGTCTGTACCTGGAGGATTTCGGCAAAGACTGTTTCCGTTTCCTTGTAGAGTGTGCGGCCTTTGACATGCAGGCCGTCTTGCGGGAGATAGCCTACGGTAACGAACTTCGCTTTCTCGACCTCTCCGCTCTCAGGTGAGACTTCTCCGAGGAGGATTTTGAGCAGCGTGGATTTCCCTGCGCCGTTGGAACCGACAAGTCCGATGCGGTCGTGCGGGCCAATCCGGAACGACGCCTCCTGGAAGAGGTAGCGTCCTCCGAATTGCAGCGATATGTGAACGGCGGAAATCACAGAAGGGGTTCAATATAGCTGATTGAAAGCGTGGAAGAAACATGGTTCAGGTTTTTCTACTTTATCATTCAGGGTTGGGTATCTTCGTTGCCTGCCAACTCACGGCCTGCCATTTGCCGTTGCGTTTCAAGAATGTCCCGGTGTTGAGGTATTTCGCAACCTGTGTCGTGTCGGCTTTCACGGTCGTTCCAACGAGTCGGAAGGCAACAATCGCGGTTTCACCGTACTGCTGGATGCGGATGTCTTCGGCTGTGTACGTCGTGGTCTGGTCTCCGGGTTTCGCTGCAGGCGTTTTTCGAAGGTCGCGCATGATGTCCGCTTTGCCGATCCGTCGTCCGGACGAGCCGGTGTAAATTAAGTCCTCCGCCCAGAAACGGTCATGGATCGCGGCGTCGTTGCGTGAGGCACCGGCCAGGAACTCCTTCAGGAGAGCCGTCAGCTCGGCGGCGTCCGGCGACGTTTGTGAGTTAAGAACAGGCCCCAACAAAAGTCCGAGAATCGCTGACAAAAATATCTGTTTCATCTGTACCTCTCTTTTATTGAGTTTTAACGCTCTCTTTCCCAGAATTGCCCCTCGATGAATGTCCCGCTGTTCTTCAGATTCTTCGTCCACAAGGCGGACTCAGAATGGCATGCCGGATTGACGGCCCAAACCCTTAACCCTCGGCCGGCATCATAGGTATGAAGATACAAAATCGCTGCACGTTATGTGCCATTCTATCAAAGAAGGAGCAAGTATGAAACAGACAATCATCGTGCTTATCACCATTATGCTCCTATTTGTCGCGAACGAGGTTGTGGCGCATCCCGGGTCCGGCATTGTTGTGGATCGGCAAGGGAACATCTATTTCGTTGATACCGGGTCTGGCGTATGGAAAATTGACCGAAATGGCAAGGTCACGCGTCTTTCGGGGCCCGCATATCACTGGATGGCAATCGATGTTGATGGTCGGTTAACGAATGCGACTCTTCCGTATTTCTCGTCGGGTGATGCAACCGTCACGCGGGTTGGTGTCGAGCCAACCCTCCTCCTCTCCAGCGACTTTCCAATCACCGTCGGAGGTGACGGCAACCTGTACTACCCGTGGCTTCGCGCCAATGAGCCGTTGAAGGTTTTTCGCCTCGCACCATCTGGAACTACGGCGGTCCTCCAGGCACTGCCCACAAACACAGAGGGCGGACAGCTTCGCTGGTTGAATGGCATCGTGGCGGCGCCGGACGGGTCGATTTACTACACAGAAGATAGGGCGGTCAGGAGAATCACTCCGCAAGGGAAACTTACCACTGTTGCCGATAATGTGACTTTGTCCGTCTGCGATTCGATTCCAGAGCTTGAGGCGGATCGCAGGCCGTACCTTCGCGGCCTTGACGTCGATGCGCAGGGAACCGTCTACGTGGCTGCCACGGGTTGCGGAGCAGTCCTGAAGATCACAACGGATAAAAAGATTACGACGGTTCTGCGGACATCAAGCCCCTGGTCACCGACGGGCGTCGCCGTATTCGGCACCGATCTGTACGTACTCGAATATCTCCACACGCCAGGCGACAACAGACGAGATTGGCTGCCGAGAGTAAGAAAACTTACTTCCGACGGCCACGTGGTCACGGTTGCAACGATCGACCGGCGATAGTGGTGGTGTCGTTGCAGACAGAGTGTTGCATTTTCAATGAGTTGCGTCAAGCGTATACTCGAAGTCGTAGAGGTGCTTTCCGTCGGTAATAGTGATCATCATTTTGCCGGTAAGCCCAACCAGTTGATCGGTGCCCGAATCCGGCACGACAGTGACGCTCAGCTGCGGTGCGCCCCGCGTCATGGTGCCGCTGTGCTGCAATATGAAAGTCCCTTTGCGGCCGCCCAGTGTTCCTGTTACCTGCTCGATGGCGACGTAGCCGGCCGAATTCTTTACGGCTGTGCCCCGGCCAGCATCTGGCCCTTACTCACGCCTTCGAGGTCGCCGTGAAACTGCTTGTCGATGATCATTCTGCTGAGGGTCGCGTTTCCTGACTTGTCGTTTTGCGAAGCCAACTTCACCTCAAATGTTCCTGATGCATGAACGGTCATCGATGAGTCCTTTCTCTTATCTGCATTCTGTGCCATGGTAAAGGTCGTGGTGAGAACGACACACAAGATATTCAAGATAACTCTGAGTTTCACAATTCCTCCATAATTAATGAGATAATGATCGGTAAGCGTTGCCAGAGTGAGGTCACTCTGCGGGCCTCATCATGGTCTTCAATCCCATTTCCTCGATGAGCTGGCGGTAGTTGACGAGGCGGAATTCCGGTTTGTGAATCAGTTTTTGGAATTGTGGTGAAAGGAGCGCATCCATCTCCGCCTGCCGGTGCTTGCTCATGTCTTTTGGGCCGAACTCGTTGAAATCCTGGAGCGCGCTCAACTCGGGCGTGTCGATGCCGGCGTGGAACACGAAAAGATGAACCCCTCCCGCAGAAAGTGCACTTGCGGCCGCGAGGAGTGTATCGAGTTTCCATTCCGGTTGCGTGGAATAAAACGTCCCCCGCACGTCTTTCTCGCCGAAGTATCGTGAAATGCCGAGTTTGTACTCGGCAGCGATTTTTTCCACGATGGCCCGCGCTTCAGGGGTCTGCACCGCCGCCCCCATATGGTAGTCGACATAGTCGAGACGGAGTCCGCTGCTCACCGCCCGTTTCACTTGCGCCCGCAGCTCCCTCTCGATTTCATCTAGGCTGGGTTTGTTCCCAAACAGGAGCGCCCGCGTGGGAAAGAAATAGCCGAGACTGTCCACGAGGGTGGGCACGTTGGTTGCTCCCGCAACCGGACCCCACCGGTAGTTCTTCCACTCTGCGTTGAGCGTCAGGTGAATGCCGACGGAAACATTCGTGCGGCCCTTGAGGATTTCCACCGCCTCCTGATACCACGGACATGCGAACATCACCGACGCCGACACGGGGAAACCGGCCTCGAGTACCTTTTGCGCTGCCATGTTTACAGAATGGGACATCCCCCAATCGTCACAACGGAGCAGGACGGAAACGCGCTCGGGTCGCGTATCCTGTGCGATCAGCTGCGAGGTGCTAATGAGAAGAAATGCAAATGTGATTTGAGTCCAGGTTTTCATGTTATCGGTTTTCTATTTCTTTTCGTAGTGAAGTCCAATGACACCCGACGAGAAAGGGTTTGACTCCACAAGTCTCAGATGCACCCTGTCCCTGATGTTCTTATATAAAGGAATGCCCGCACCGAGAAGTATGGGGTTGACAAACAACCAATATTCGTCAATGAGATTGTACTGCATGAGTACATGGGAGACTGTTGGGCTGCCAAAAATCTGGATATTTTTTCCGGGCTGTTGTTTGAGTTTTTGAACGTGCTCTGCGATGTTGTCACTGACGACCTGCGTGTTTAGGGCAGGCGGACGATTTCCCCCTCTTCACTGCTTTTCCGTTCCCCACACCCTCAAGAGCGCAACACCGTGGTAGGGCACGGCAGTTTGGGTCTCCTTCTCGAATACTCCGACCTCCTTCTGTCTCCACAGATCCCGGACTCTGAACTTGCCTTTGATCCCAATATCGACACCCCGGAGCGTCATCTTCATCTTCACCTTTTTTGTCCACGGGCCGAAATACTCGACCGGCGTTCGCTTCCCGTCGTCAGCGTAGAAGAGCCCAACAGTTTTTGAGCCGTCTTCCATTTCCTTCACCCAGATCTGACGGACGTTGTCGTTTGACAACCGTCTCGCCTGGCGGCCGAGACGATCCTGGTTGATTGCGAGGACTTCGTCATTGGTGAGGAGGCTCAGCGTGAAGTCATCGAGCGTGCTCATGTCGCAGCCGATAAGGAGCGGAGCGGAAAGCAAACACCATAAACTGATGTGTGTGTACTGCTCATCGGGAGTGAGACGCGTGGGATGCAACTGCGGTCCCCAGCCAACGCGTCCGACGACGAGCATATCCGGGTCGTTCCAATGGCCGGGCCCGGCGTACTTCTCATGCCCCGCCTGTTTGAACCCAATGCCCGCCATGCTTGACCACGTATCTACAATGTCTCCCGTGGTGCGCCAGCAGTTGCCGCCAACCTCAGCGCCCCATTCCCACACATCTCCCCACCCGTATTGGCATAAACTGTAAACGATGTCGCGAGGGGCTTTGTCTAAGGCTGCCCTCATCACAGCGTAGGGCTCCTTCAACGCCGGCAGGCTTCTGTCTTTGGCAACCTGACTGTACGAACACCAGTCGTACTTCAGGTAGTCGACCCCCCACTCACCGAAGCGTTGCGCGTCCTGTACTTCGTGCTTGTAGCTCGCAGTAAACCCGGCGCAGGTCAGCGGGCCCGGTCCGGAGTAGATACCGAGCTTCAGTCCCTTCGAGTGTACGTACTCGCTCAATGCTTTCATGTCCGGAAACTTTCCGTTGGAATTGATCATGCCGTTGCTATCACGCGGCGAACCCGCCAACACCGGGTCTTTTGCATCGGGCTTGACCATCCAGCAATCGTCGATGTTGATGTACGTCCAGCCATGATTGACGAGTCCGCTCTTCACCATCGCATCGGCCGCGGCGCGAACTTTCGCGTCATCCACGGCCTCGGCCCAGCAGTTCCAGCTATTCCACCCCATGGGCGGCGTCAGAGAGATGTTGTCGCCGGAGACAATGCGGAGATCAAGCTCTGACTGGCCGGGCGCATTCCTCGCGATGAGCGTGACGACATACTCACCGCGCTTGTCCAGTGTGCCGGTGATTCTGCCGGTGGATTCGTCGAGCGTCAAACCCTTCGGCAGGTTCTTCGCTGCAAATTTCATCGGACGCTTCCCGGTGGCTGCAATCGTGTAGAGGAAAGGATTGCCGGGTCGGACACCGAAGGCTTTTGCCCCATTGATTCTGGGTAAATCGGATGGTTTGGGTGTCAGGACATAGGGCGCAAGCGTCGGTGGACGAACAGTGAGCTGAGCCTTCGTGCGCGGCGCAATGAGCTCGATCTTTGCATCGCACCAGTCGACATGGTCGTAGTCAATGCCGTCGTCGGCATCGGTGACAAGAAGTCCCAACAGCTTCACTGTCCGGACATCAATGTCGATCCTCTTCGACGCATCTCCCTTTTTCATCACGCCGCTCTGCCAGAGGACTTTCTTATCTGCGAGAACATAAAAAACAACGCTCGATTTGTCTCCTGCCTCATCATCCACGCCAACAGAAGCACTGAATCGTTTCCCTTTCCCACCGAGGTTGACCATGAATGTGCTGACTGCATGAGTGCCTACTCCTCTTTCGAACTTCTGTCCGCCAATAGTGAGCGGGTTTCCTTCAACGGACTTCCGGGCTTGAACCGTTCCCCATCCGATTTCCATGGTGGAGAGATCGAGGTCATCGAGCCAGAGGGTTTGTGCGAGTGACTTCGTGCCGAAAAGAAGGGACAGAGCGAAGAGAACTGAGCTTATGTTTTTCATCTGGTTTTCCTTTTGTTTGGCGGCGTGTAAGGCGAAGTTGCCACAAACTCCGATATGTCATTTTAATATCTTTTCACAATGTCTGCGATGGGAACACCGTCCACTAAGAGCTTCGAGGATTCCGTTCCATGGATCCACTCATCGAAATACTTCTTCAGACTTTTCTTTGAGGTCCGTTCGCACAGCTTTTGGAACCCGGCAAAATCAATGGGCTTGTCCTGGAACTCAGCAAGCATGGAACGGATGACCTGAGCAAATATCTTATCGCCAACAATTTGGTTTAGTACATACAGCGACCATGCTCCTTTTGTGTAGGAATGCCTGCCAAGCTCTCTCTTCCCATATTCGGCGATGGGACTGTCGAACACTTGCCGGTCGTAGTTTGCCCACTTCACAAAAGAAGTCCGACTCCTTTCCATGTCTTCTTCAAATTGTTGCTCACCCTTGAATGAGCGAATTGCCAAGGATTCAAAGAACGATGCAAATGCCTCATCAAAATAACGGCAGCGTTGAACGCTTGCTGATGGAGTAGCATTCCATGAATGCCCAATCTCATGGTAGACCTCTCCAATTCTCGAACTGTCCTTAAACGCCGCCGCCGTCTGCAGGAAATAGAAATCCCCGGCTTGTGACCCCCATCCATCGGGAATTTCGATGACCGTGTATCCCTGGTAACGTTCGGGCCGGCCAAACATTCCGCTGTAGAAGTTGATTACCTTTCTCGATGCTGTCAGCACACGTCTGGCGCCTAAACTATCATCGGATAGATGATAAACCAAGAGTTTGTTCGGGGAGTCACGGAGAACAATGAACTTTGCGACTGCCAGGTCTATCCTCCGCGTAGGAACCTTGCTATGAAAAACAAAGCTTGTGCTGTCAGGGCCCACGGAGGAGGAATTGCTCAGCTCTCCGCCGCATACGGCCGTGTAGCCTTTCGGAACCGTGGCAGTAATTTCATAAGTGAACTTTGTGTCGTAAGCGGCAAGGTAACTGGTGTAAGACGCTTGTGCTAACATCGGGTAAGCAAATGCATCCGGACGGAGGAGTGAATATGTTTCGTCGATTTTATCCCTCACGTAGGCCATCACTTCGGGATAGCCGAAGATGAATCCTTCATAACTGATAATCACCTTCAAGGTATCGTTCGGTAGCAACGGTTTGGGGAGCTTGACCACGACGGCCCTGGCCTGAAGAGAGGGTTCATCGGAAAGCTGAACGATATTCTGCTCAAACTGCAAGGGGCTACCGAACCCGTCAATGATACGTTGGACGGAAAGCAAGCGATATAACAGGAGGGGTATTTCTTGATGGGAAAACTGAGTGCCATTTCGGATGGTAAGGGCAGCATCGACGCGAATGCGATGTTCCTTGAGAAGAAACTGCACGTTCAGTCCATAGTGCGTCACTTTTGGAAGGTCAAGTTCACCTGCCTGAGCAGTCAAGAGAATACATGCGCTGAGTAGAAGGGTCAGCGGAGGCCTTTTCATAGAGCAAATCCTTTCTTAGTAATTTCGTCTAATGTGTGCGGGCATTATGCC
>CAYIBG010000018.1:7669-18255 GCA_964361365.1 uncultured Ignavibacteriaceae bacterium
CAGCTGGAATCATGCTTTCAGCTTGAGCGTCTGCTTGCCTGGCGTCTAACCAATTGTCGTAACTCTTCGAAACAGTTTCATTCTCCCGGCCGCAAGACATAAATGACCCAGGGCGCTATCTTTGTCTCACTGACCCAGTTGTACGGCTCAGTCGGGTTCGCTAAGGGTCTGGAGATGTTGACCGGCACCAACCCTGCAAGTTCGTACGTCTTGGCGTAGTCCTGATCCGTCCAGATGATGTCTTCGACCGGACGGCTGTCTTCCACGTCGAGCATCACAATGAGCACCTTTTCCCCGCTCATCGCAGAGCGGTTCTCAGGAAAATCCTTCGTGGAGAAGGATGCCCACTCGTTGACGTAAATCTCCGGCGAAGAAACCACGCTCACGATACGCCCGTTTCGGTTGAGCAAACGCTTCAGGGACTGGAAGTGCAGAACCTTCTTTTCCATCGTGGGGATATTGTCAAACGTAAACGCGGACAACACTAGATCATAGGTATCTGCCGCGAACCCGTCGAGGTTGCCGTCCGGAACAAGACGGTACTCCCCATCGGGGTCACGTTTCCGGGCGAGCGCGAGCATGTGTTCCGCTATATCCACGCCGACAACATCAAAACCAAGTTTGCGCAAGAACCGCGTGGACCTTCCCGTCCCACACCCGAAGTCAAGGGCCGTCCTGCCCTGAACGTGCTCGCTTATGATCGCGGGTAGATCCCGGTACGCCAGGTAATATGTTCCGGGGAACTCGAGGCGGTCATATGCCTCTGCACGCACTTTGTCGTTGTAGACGTTCGAGAAACTATCCTTCATTCTGTACTCCAGGAGGCCAAACCGACCCTCGTTAGCCCTCTTTCTTTATCGTGGAAATATTTCAACGATTTCATGATCCGGCAAACCCTCATGTCGAGAAGTCGATATCCATTACCTGGAGTTCTGCGACATCGGCTTTGAGGGCTGTTGCAACAGGAACATGAGCCGGATGGTCAAGATATGGTTGAAGGGCCTCTCGGTTTGGCAAGGTGGCCACAACACAGTGCGTCAGTCTCCCCGCTCGATTGGTGTAGCTCGCTCCGCATTTGAGGTCGACCAAAGCCGGAATTCGGCCGACTAATCCCCGACATGCAGCCATGTGTTGTTCCATTCGTTCCGGGGTGACTCCTTCTTTAAACCTCAACCACACGATATGAAGTGCAGCCATATAACCTCGCTGAGATTTGGGCAATCGATGAATAAGCGTCCAACTGAACAGGACCTCTGGTTCATATTTTGATGCCTCACGACTGCGATCACCGGGCAGTGCCATCTGCCTTCTTGACCCGGCGGTAAGTCGTCTCGACTGCTTTGGCTTCCATTCCATCCGGCATGATGTTGTAGGCAGTGATCGTCAGATGGTCATCGTCCAGCAGTTCGAATTCCGTTTTCCAGCCCCATTTCGGTTGATTCTCACCAGTGTCGTAGTCGCCCCGTACGCTAAAGCCGCGCTCCGTGGCCTTGCCTTGCGAGAACAGAATTGCGTAGTTCATGTGAAAATCGTCCACCCACGAGGATTGAAAAGTCTTCGTCATGGAATTGAATGCGATCATATCCTCGCCGCGTCGCCGTTTTCCCTGCATCATGCCCTCGTAGGTGTGACGAAGAAACAGGCCATCAAGGACTCCGGTGATTTCGCCGGCGACTTTTGACTCGTCGGCGAGCTTGCCCGGTTCGAACCAGGTTTTGCAGTTCCCTTCCCATCTTCCCATCATTTTTTCGAACAACACTTTGTGAGACATAGGAGTCGCCTTGAGTTGGGTTTTGTTCGGTTCCTGTGCTTGCGCGGAAAAGCCGTACGCAATCACAGCAGACGTGAAGACAACAACCTGGAGAGTGTTCATGAAACCTCCTCTTGCTGGCAACTATTGTTTATATGGTTCCACATCATATCGCTCTCTGGTTTTGTGTAAATGAGCTGTGTCGCAAAACTGTACTTAGTTGCCCGCTTTATGGGGCTCAGTTCTCCCTGCTGGCCATAATCCCCTGAGAAGAGCCAAAAGATGATCGGCACTTCTGCGACCTCAAGAACCAATGCGATCGTCGATGTTCACTTTCATTTCATTTCTCCTGTAGAGTTATTACGACATTTCCTTTCTTGCGTCCTGTGTCGACGTAGCGGTGAGCCTCGGCGATCTGCTCGAGCGGATAGCGCCGGTCAATGACCGGTTTGAATTCTCCCGCTTCAGCCAGCCCTGCAAGGAAACGCAAATCCTCTGCGCGCTCGGCTGCCGGCCCGGCGATGACTTTCCTGCCGCTCGTCATCGACACCCACGGGATTTGAAGAATGTCCAGCAGCCCTCCTAAAACCAGAAGCAGGCGTCCTCCATCCTTGAGTGAATCTTTGCTGCGGGAGAATGGTGCCGTACCGACAGTATCGACAATGACGTCATAGGTTTCACCATTCTTCGTGAAGTCCTCTTTGGTGTAGTCGATGACATGAGTGGCACCCAGAGACCTCACCAATTCCACATTCGCGGTACTGCACACACCGGTCACGTCTGCCCCGAAGTGTTTGGCAAGCTGCACCGCAGCGGTGCCTACCCCTCCGGAAGCGCCATTGACGAGTACCTTTTCGCCGCGCTGAAGTTTTCCTCTTCTGAAAAAATTCAGGGCCGTTGTTCCGCCAAAAGATAGTGCGGCGGCTTCATCGTAGCTCAGATTGGCCGGTTTGAGCGCCACCGCCCCGTCTTCCGGCATGCATTTGTATTCCGCATGACAACCCATGCCGGCACCGCTGAACGCAAAGACCTGGTCACCGACCTTGAATTTGCTCACGTCTTTGCCGACTGATTCGATTTTACCGGCGAGCTCTGTTCCGAGAATAGGTTGCCTTGGTCGCGAGACTCCAAAAAACAAGCGCGACATGAGCCCGAAGCCGGCAGGCACATTGAGACTTCGCGCCCTCCAGTCCCCTGTTGTTACCGTTGTCGCATGTATTCTTATCAGGACTTCATTGTCTTTGGGCGCGGGCTTCGCCACCTCTTTCAATTCCACAACATCGGGCCCACCATATCTTTCATAGATAATTGCTTTCATATGTCACCCTTCGAACGTGCGCGATTCGCCTTTCTGGTAAGGGTTTGATTCCGCCAAACAGACGGCGGACAGGGAATCAAACCCCTACCCTTATACAATCTCCGCGATCCGATGAACCAACCACGGCATTCATTCCAATGACAAATCATGTTTGTTCCATTTCAGGTCATTTCTTTGATTCTTCTATCGTGATATCCGGAGAAGAGAATCAAAGCGACCAATGAACCGGCCAGAGCGTAGAGCATATCAGATTGCGTATCCCACACATAGCCTTGTGTCCCTAAGAAAGCGTCCGCAGATTCACCGGTCGATACCGAGACAAACCATTCGATCAATTCGTAGGATGAGCTGATAAACATTGCAATCGAGAGAACGAGAAAAAAGAGCCATTTCCGGCCTTGAACGACATTCAATCGAATCAACAGTTCTCTTGCTATGAGGGACGGGATAAAGCCTTGAGCAAAATGGCCGACTTTGTCGTAATTGTTTCGCTCCTGCGAAAAAACATCTTTGATCCAATCGAACAGAGGGTTTTCAGCATACGTGTACTTTCCGCCGACGAACAGGATGCAACAATGAAGGAGGATCAAAGTGTAAACAAAAGAAGTGAACTTGAACTTCTTATACGTCGCAACGAGTATGGCGAGACCGATGATTGCAGGAAAAATTTCAAGCGCCCACGTAAAATAATCCTTGGGATTCATTGCCGACCATACGAGGACCAGCATGGTGATGGAAAAGAGAGCTGTGTGATTTTTGGTCATGTGGTGCAACGAGTTGTTATTCCTTCGGTGTGTTGCATGAGTCACAAACCGGAATGGCGCCAAACTTTCGCTCTGCCAAAATCCATCATCCCATTTTAATCTTTCAAATATAATAAAAAAGCCCGTCCAAGTTATTTGCCCTGGTCTATCGCATCCTTCGACTCCCCGCCAAAAAACGTGGCGGGCAAGCGCTCAGGATGATCTGCTTTTTTGGGTTAGGCATGCGGGTTGGAGGATGTGGGGTGGGGTCGAAATCGACGGGTTCAGCCCGTGAGATAGTACACTCGGGGAATGTATCGACTCTCAATGATTCCTATCTCACGGGCTAAACCGCGGGACATTAAATCGAGGTGCACAAAATGGCATATCATTCTGAGTCCGCTTTTTGGACGAAGAATCTGAACAACCTGTTGATCAGATTCTTCGCTCCGCTCAGAATGACAATCACGGTGCGCCGAGATTTCGGGGACGCGGGCAGGGTTTCAACCGCGGGTTTCGATTTCGACAGATTTCTTTCGTCCCTTTCTTTCTAAAAGAAAGGGACAACCCCACGTTAGTGGAGCTGGTGCAAACAAAAAAAGCCCGTCCAAACTTCAGACGGGCTTTGATTCCTGTGCAATTCTCTTTCTTTTGCTTTGGATGAGCTTCGATTCCCCTCACGATCTCCATTTCCTGTCTTCCTCGATGCTTTCCCGAACACGGAACTCCGTGATCTTGCGGATCAAAGGCAGGGGTAACGGCTTCTCCAGCGGAAATTGAATTGACCCTTTGGCGGTTTTGAATTTCGACAGACTCATCGCAAACGCTTTCACTGCTGACGGTGTCGGATAGAAACCGATGTGATGCTTGAACCCTGCGAATGTGACCAGTATTCTGCGATACGAGAAGGCGGGCATCCCCCACTTCAAGCCTTCTGTCGCTCCGGGTGCAGCCGAGCGAATACACGCATGCATTGCACGCAGTTTCTCCCGGGCTCCCCTGGGGGCGGTTTGAATGTATTCGGCGATACTTCTGGCTTTCATTCTTCTTGAGGTCTCATCGAGCGTCAGTTCAGGTTTACAACGCCTTTCCTCACTGAAGTTTCTGCTTGCCGTTGTTAGGTTTCGCTACGATGCTTCATCGTTATTACTACTTTTCCTTTGGCATGTCCTTCTTCAAGATAACGGAGAGCTTCAGCCACGTCGCTTAACGGGTAATGTCTATCTATGACGGGTACAATCTTTCCGGCTGCAAGAAGATCCTTCAGAAAAACCAAATCCTTCTTCTTTATCTTCGCCATAACGCCACACATCTTCTTGCTCCCAATCAGTGACAGTAATGATTCTAGGAGTATGCCGAGCAGCATGCCTGGGATACTTTGACTTTGACCACCTCCAGCCCCGACATAAATTCCGTCCTGGCTCAGCGCACGCCTGTAATCGAAAACCGAATGATAGGCGTTCGCACCCAGGATCAGATCGTAACGCTGCCCGCTCTGCGTGAAATCTTCTCGAGTGTAATCAATGACATGGTCTGCGCCAATCGATCGCGCCGTGTCCACATTCCTCGTGCTGCACACGGCAGTGACTTCAGCCCCGAACGATTTGGCAATCTGGACCGCAAATGTACCCACACCACCAGACGCGCCGTCAACCAGAACCTTGTGGCCTCTCTGGATCCGTCCCTTATCACGAAGACCCTGAAGGGCAGTGATTGCCGCCACTGGTACGGCTGCTGCGTCCTCAAACGATATGTTGGCTGGCTTCAGTGCCAATCTATCTTCAGGAGCACACACATACTCGGCAAAGGCCCCACGGCACGCGCCGAACACCTCGTCGCCTGGTTTGAACTGCGTTACGTTCCTGCCAGCGGCTTCAACCTGGCCGGCCACATCAACGCCTAGTCGTGTGACCTTTGGTTTGAGCAGCCCCCCGATCATGAGCCGGACGAAAAACGGTTCACCTCTCATGAAGTGCCAGTCAAGTGGATTTACGGATGCCGCACGAATTCTTATCAAGACTTCATTGTCCCCAGCTGTCGGCTTTTCAATCTCTTCACACTTGAGAACATCGGGCGAACCGTAGTTGTAGTATACTACTGCTTTCATATGGATATCAGCGTTACATCACCAACACCTTTATATCAGGGTAGCCCATCAGCTTGAGGATAAAATAGTTCACTGCCGCTTCACCGGGGTCATCGGAGAAGCAAACAAGCTCCGCGTATCTCGGGACGCCCGCCTTGGTCAGGATGTTCCAGATATCTTTCGCCGCCTTGGGCGTGCCGTCGGCATTCAGGAGATCTGTGTACGGGACATGAACGACTGTGCCTTCCTGAGCTTTCGTAGGCACATTCCTGCCCGAGGCAACAAAAACTTTGGGATACAGCCCCTTCGTGCTTTTCGGATCCGCGATCACCATGTCCTTGCGAATTTTCACGGGATACGTCGTAGGAGGTATGGCCACGTCGCCGAAGCCCATTTTGGGGCGAACAGCGGTTGTATCCTTCGTAAGAGCAAAACCATGTTTACCGAGTGAGTCCATGAAGACAGATACTTTCTTCTGTCCAAGTCTCTCCAACGCGACGAACGCCAGGGCCGATTCTTTGGTCAACCCTGCGCCTGAAACGACAACTGCCTCGTGAGATGCATTGACGCCGGCTGGGCCCAAAATCTCAGCCAGCTTTTCAGGATTGTTGAGATGACTCTTGAACACATCTGCAGGGATGTTGAGCGCAAACGGCACATGTCCTTGATTAAATGCTTCAGCGGGACGCACATCCACGATGCTGACTTGTGAAACGCCGTACATCCTAAACATCCGGCCGCTTCCCCATGACCGCAGCCAGTCAGTTTCTCTCATGAGAAGCGGGTCATCGTATGTCCAGTACGGAAGTTCTCTCTCATCCTGCAGCCATCCCATCTCGGATTCTTTGTAGAGTTTGACTTTTGGATAATTCAGGATGAATTTAGCGGCGAACCATGGCACGCTGGCAGCCACTCCACCGCCGCAATACGTGTGGACTTGTTGTTCAGGCCTGACGCCCACATAGGCAAACATTTTCTTTATTTCTTCGGGAGATTTGAAAGTCTTGTCCGGATTGTAAAAGTCCTCACTGGGCAACAAGATGCCGTTGGGGATATGGCCAGCCTTGTCAAAGGGATGGAGTTCTCCAAAATGCCAGTTGGCCCCCAGCGCCTCCACTAAAACATTGTTCACCGGGTCGCTGGATGCGTTAAGGAATTCCGGCAGCTTGACTCTCACGTCCTCTTTGAATTTCGTGATACGGAACGTTCCTTTCTTCGGGGATGGTGTGGGCTCCTTCGTTACCGTGCCTCCATCCGCCTGCCACTTGGCAAGTCCGCCGTCCAGTACGAAAAGGTCTTTTGCGGGAAAGCCATGATACAGGAGATCAAAGAAAAGCCTGGTGGCCGTGTAGGAGCCACCCTGGTCGCACATGACGATCTTTTTGCCGAGGCTGATTCCCCAGGACTGGAAGCGCTTTTCCATGTCAGAGAGAGGAATTTCCTGAATCCCGTAGTTCATCATGTCGGTGTTGACCGCGCCGGGAATATGTTGTGCGGCGTACATCGGACCGGGTGACGCATCGAGTATTACAACCTTGGCATTGTTAAGATTTTTCTGAAGCCAGTCGACACTGACAAGATTGCCTTTGATTCCTTGTTGAGCCATCACGGGCTGCGCCAGGAGCAGGCAGCCTGCAACGGCAAGAAGAAAGGGCAAACCCTTTGACATGTTGTCCTTCATGATAGCTGTGCTCATGTTTAGTTCCTCCTTATGTGAGTGATCGAATCAGGCGGTGCAACTGATGCAGGAAGCGTACGACTCTTGTGCTACGTTGTAGTGTCCACAAGAGTTTCACCTATTCGTTGAGAACTGCCTTGACTTCTCGCTGAAGCTCATAGGGCCTGCTTGAGCGACTGGTTAGGCGGCACGTTAGTATGGCAGGTCGTTTGGGTGAACATCTTCGTAATCCGGTTCAGGGTCTTCGCTGAATTGAACGGCTTCGATCGTTTCCTTACCCTCCAGCAGGGCTTTCACAACTCGGTGCATGCCGTCCATAACTCGGCCGTCCGTGGCCAGGATTATTGGGTAGCTCAAATCCGTCTCTTCAATGAATCGCATGTGTTCCACAATTGCCCGGCATGTGGGTTTTTCGCTCTCGCCGCCAAACCAAAAAGTCTCGTCGATTTCTCGGATGGAATCGAGTTTCACCGGTTGGCGTTGGAAATTCTTTGTTAACGTTACGAGGCGGTCAACGTCCCAAGCGTAGTACCCATGCTTCGAAGGACGAAAATAATACTGTTTTCTCAATTTGGTTCACATATCGTGCCGCAAAAGGCTTCAAGAAGTTCTTGACAATATGTCAGAAATGACATATATTGTTCACGCGTGAATCCGAAAGACAAGCCTATCGTGTGGCTGAAAGGCGAGATCAAAACCCCGCCATTTTCCTCAACAGCAAGGATTGAGGCGGGTTTCTTGCTTCGTCAAGTACAACAAGGCGTGAAGTTGTCTTTACCGCATTCACGACCGATGCGTCAATCAGCACGAGATGTCACGAACTACGAATAAAGGATGAATCCAGGGACTGGCGCATTGTTTATCGGGTCGACGATGACGCTATTCTGGTTCTCGAAGTAATCGAGAAGAAGTCGCAAAAAACGCCAAAAGAGGCCATTGAGAACTGCAAACGTCGTCTACGATTGTATGATTCATAATTGGAGGAGGAATGTAAGATGAATGCCGCCAAAAGAAAACGCCTTGTTGCCAAAGGATGGAAAGTTGGCAGTGTCAAAGAATTTCTTAACCTTTCAGCCGAAGAAGCTGCTTTTGTCGAACTGAAACTTGCGCTTTCCAAAAGCCTTCAAGAAACCCGGCGTCAGAGACATTTGACTCAGGACCAATTAGCCCGCATGCTCAAATCGAGTCAATCGAGAGTTGCCAAGATGGAAGCCGGCGACCCATCGGTTTCTCTGGACTTGCTCATTCGATCACTCTTGATGCTCGGAGCTTCCCGGAAGACCCTCGCCCGAATGCTCGCCTGATTGTTCAGCCACATCATGGCTTGTGTAGGCGCAAATGACGCAGTACTGCCTTTTTATTCCTTGTGCGTGACGCATGAGTCATAAACCGGAATGGCGCCCCGGGATTCCCTTATTTCACCGCGATCGCTTGCATTTCGAAGCGGATGCCAAACAGAAGGGGACCGGATCCGATGAAAGCCCGTGCCGGAAATTCCTTCGCAAAGTAGCTTTTGTAAACCTCATTAAAAGTACGATAGAGCTTCAGGTCCGGGCAGTACACAGTCACGGACACGAGGTTATCCATAGACATGTCCGCCAGGGCGAGTATGGACTTGTAGTCTTCCATGAGTAATTTCGCCTCCTCCTTAGGATCCTCAGGAACTTTCATCGTCGTCACATCTAATCCGCCACGGCGAGATGTAGAGAGTATTCCCAACAAGCACTGCGTCGTTGAGCGGGAGGTTCATAGCCTTCGTTTGCGGCAGGTTAAACGTCCGTCGCCCGGTTTTGGAATCCTGGGCTATGCACAGCGAAACCATCATGGGAATGAATGCGACCATGAGCGCGATTTTACGAATGTTCATACTGTTCCTCCGAAGTGTGTAAGATCAAGAATCAAACAATGAACGATGGCATGAGTCACAAACTGGAATGGCGCCAACTTGCCAAAATCACTTCACAGGTCAGCACATTCAAGATAGAGCTTTTCCACTTTCTTCCTCGCCCACGGTGTCTTGCGGAGAAACTTCAAGCTCGATGATATGCTTGGATTATCGGTGAAGCACCGGATGGTAATCCTGCGTCCTAACTCTTCCCAGCTGTAGTGCTTCACAAGATGATTCAGGATCATCTCTAGCGTCCTCCCATGCAATGGGTTATTTGCCTGGTCCAAAATACCTCACTCTTTGTAATCCTCTATTTGTTTCCCGACCAGTCACAAACCGGAATGGCGACAAGTCTTCGCGCTGCCTCACAAATATAATAAAAAAGCCCGTCCAAGTTTGCGGGGGAATCACCTCTGGGTAAGGGCGTTCAATTGAACGCCCCTACCCTATGAACGCGATAAATGTTGTGATTCGCCCCTTTTAAGGGTTTGATGAATCAAACCCCTACCCTGACATCACTCGGAAGAAAATATCCTTCTTTTCCCTTTTGCTTTGGTTGGGCTAGGCCTGCGCGCAGGCGCCTGCCTGCCGGACAGGCAGGGCTGTGGGGTAGCGTCGAAATCAACGGGTTTGCGGGTGGAGCCTAAACTGCGGGACATTAATTCCGCCCGCTCATCGAATTGCCTCAGCGCGGCACGGAATTTCGGGGACGTGGGCAGGGTATGAACCGAGCGTTCGATTTCGACAGATTTCTTTCGTCCCGTTCTTTCTAAAAGAAAGGGACAACCACACGTTAGTGGATCGGGCACAAACAAAAAGCCCGTCCAAACTTCAGACGGGCCTGCCCGTCAATCTTAATGGCGGAACCGCCTAACGCAAAAACACTAATACAAAAACTCATGCAGCTCTGTGTCTCAACTTTGGCCGGGGCATTTCATCGTAAGTTCGCCCGTCCAGTGTCCTGCCCGCAGCTTTCTTGTTCGTTCCACCCCACTGCTTGAAAAAGAACGGCACGTCCATTTCTCTGCAGCGCCTTCTGATTTGACGAGCCCAGTCCGCTTCCATTTTTCGCGCTCCTGGTCCTGATTCCCCTCCGACAATAACCCAGTCAATTCCACGCAAT